>JACOVS010000005.1 GCA_016177205.1 Candidatus Aenigmatarchaeota archaeon | reverse complement strand
TCGCTGCCTATGTTGAAAATTTCCCCGTCAAGGTTCGGCGCCAGTAAAAGTTTTACCAGCCCCGTTATCTGGTCTGTTATGTAGCAGAAACTGCGCGTTTGCGCGCCGCCGCCGTACGTGCTGATCGGCTTGTTGTTGACGGCGAGGTGCACGAATTTTATTAGCGCCCTCCCGTGTTCGATCGGGTTTTTGGTGTCCAGCCTTGGCCCGTATGTGTTGAATATCCTCGCTATGCGCACTGGAACGCCCTTCTTTTTCCAGTATGAGTAGCAGTACGCCTCCGCGCACCTTTTCCCCTCGTCGTACATGGATCTGGGCCCGTACGGATTTACGTGCCCGTAATAACTTTCCGGTGTCGGAACCATTTCTTCAGGCGGGTTGCCGTAAATTTCGCTGGTGCTGGTGAGCAAAAAACCTTTAATCTTTTGCCTCGCTGCGAGTTCAAGCATTCTTTTTGTTCCTATAACCGCGGAGTCCAGGGTTTCAATGGGAAACTTCTGGTAAAGGGGCGGCGACGCAATGCTTGCCATGTGAACTATGTAATCAAACTTCCGGCTGCTTTTGAATTTCTCTGCGCGGCCGTTCACAAACGTGAAGTCTTTGTTTTTCTCAAGGTGCTTGATGTTTTCGCGCGCGCCCGAGAAAAGGTTGTCCACGCAAACAACACACCCGCCCATGGATATCACAGTATCGCAAAACCAGCTGCCGATGAAACCGGCGCCGCCGGTTACCAAAAACGTTTTCCCCTTTATTTTGCCGGAAAACTCTGTAAGCCGGCTCTTGATTTCGTCCAAGTCGCTTTTCTGCCAACTCATGATTCACCTATATATAAATGACGATTTATAACTTAATTCCAGTTTGGTTGGTTTTATGGATGTGCTTTCCCTTGAACGAAAAGACGTACCAGACGCTGTAAAAAACGGGCGGCTGGTAATGTGCGTGGTCGGTGGCGGCTATGTAGGGCTGCCTTTCGCGGCTTTATACGCGGACTTGGGTGCCAGGGTTTTCGTGTGCAACCGCGACCAGAAAAAGGTCGACACCACAAACGCTGGAAAAACCTACATCTATGAAGCTGGGCTTGACGAACTGGTAAAACGCGCGGTTTCGAAAGGCAACCTTATTGCGACAACAGACGTTGCGGCCGCGGTTTCCAAAAGCGACATAATTTTCATAACCGTAGGAACACCCGTCAATCCGGACGGATTTCTGGACGACTCTCAAATCAGGGAAGCCGCGAAAAGTGTGGGGGCGGCCCTGAAAAAGGGGTCTTTAGTGGTTTTGCGCAGCACGGTAAACCCCGGAACAACGGAAAACATGCTGTTGCCTGTCATCGAACAGGAGTCCGGCATGAAGCTTGGCGATTTCGGCCTGGCTGACGCGCCAGAGCGTCTCCAGGAGGGAAAAGCGCTGGAGGGTTTGAAAACCGAAGCGACTGTGGTGGGCGGAGAAAAATTCCACAAAAAAAGCGCGGAAATAACCGCGGGCGTCTTCGACGCCCTAAAAGTGCCCGTATCCATAGTGTCTTATCCCGCAACGTCGGAATTTTCAAAATTCGTGTGGAACTACCTTCTGGACTCCGCAATATCGGACGCCCAGATCATTGCGCAAATCTGCGAAAAACTTGGAATAGACTTCATGGAGGTGCGGAACACCGCAAACCTTGACAACAGAATACGAATGATGGTCGCGGGTCCGGGAAGTGGTGGCAGTTGTTTTCCGAAGGATGTTGCGGCAATGTACGCGCTGGCTAAAAAGCTGGGCATAGAACAAAACTCCTTAAAGGCTGTTGAGCTGGTTAGAACAATCAACGGCCGCGTAATGGCTGAGCACGTTGCTTCGCTTGTCGAGTCCGCGTTGCGGGAAAAGGGTATTGCGCCCAAAGACGCGGAAATAGGCGTGCTCGGCATAGCGTTCAAAGGTGAAACGGACGACACCAGGGAATCTCCGGCGTTAAAAGTCATGGAAATACTGAAACGGGCCTGCAAGTCTGTCAGCGCTTACGACCCGTTCGTCGGGTCTGTGAAAACCGACGGCCTGTCAGTAAAATCCACATGGCAGGAGGCCCTGAAAGACAAGGATTGCTGCGTAATACTCACCGACCATAAAGAGTTTTCTAGAATACCGCCCGGGGAGATAAAAAAAATCCTAAGGAACAACTGCCTGGTCGATTCGCGACACATTATGGACCCTAGCACTGCAAGAAAGCTCTTTATTTACAGGGGTGTTGGCCGGGGAACGAGATGAAGATCGCACTGCCTTCGTCTGCCGGAGGGCATCTCACCGAACTTATGCAGATAAGGGGCGCTTTCGACAAACACGACAAATTTTTCGTAACTGTCAGGCGCAAGGACACCGAAGACCTGTCGCTCAAGGAAAAAGTTTATTTTGTGGAGGACACTGGCCGCAGCCCCGCAGGCCTGCTGAAAAATATCGCGGATTCGCTCAAAATCGCGCTGAAAGAAAAACCCGATGTGGTCATAACCACCGGCGCCGGCGCGGCAATACCATTCAGCATCATATCAAAACTGCTTGGCGCCAAACTCGTGTACATAGAAAGTTATTGCCGCGCGAACAGCAAGTCATGGTCCGGCGACTTGTTGTATCCGTTTGCCGACGTTTTCCTTGTCCAATGGCCTTCGATGGTTTCTAGATATGGAAAAAAGGCGCAATACTGGGGTGGGGTCTTCTGATTTTCGTCACTGTCGGAACTCACAAGGACCCCTTTGACCGGCTGGTAAAAAAGGTGGACGATCTTGTTGGGGCGGGCGCGATAAAAGACAGGGTTGTAATGCAGACGGGCAACAGCAAATACAAGCCTGCAAACTGCGAATTTTACAATTTTGTCGGGGCCGACAAGTTTGAAGAACTGTACAAGTCCGCGGATATCATAATATGCCATGCCGGGGCGGGCAGCATAATCAACGCGCTAAAGAACAAAAAACATCTGGTGATTGTCCCGCGCATGAAAAAATTTCACGAGCATACGGACGACCACCAGCTGGACCTGGCAGAGGCCATGGAAAAGGACGGCAAGGCCGTCTGCGTGCGCGACGTCGAACGCCTGCCCGACGCGATCAAAGCCGCCTCTGCCTCAACCGTTCCTAATACAAGCGACGTGCTGGAAAAAAAGGTGGCGGATTATCTGGGTGGCCTGGAAGGTAAGTAGATGCGAATAGCCCATGTAGCAAAATATTTCTCCGGCAGCGGCGGGATAGAATCTTATACGCGTTCAATCGCGACGGCTGCGCTGAAGGCCGGGCACGATGTCCATGTGATCTGCGCCTCGGAAACAAAAAATTACTCGGAAAGCGTGGAAAATGGGATAAAAGTAACTAGGCTGCCGGAGATTGCAAGCATGATGAACGCCCCCATAACGCAACGGCTTTTCAGCTCGCTGGAAAACCTTAAGCCGGACGTGGTACACCTTCACATGCCGAACCCGTGGGCTGAAATGAATGTTTTTTTGTACAAGCTGCTCCGCCCGCAAACAAAACTTATAGTTACATACCACTCCGACGTAATAGCTTACAACCCCTTGATGAGGCTGTTCACCGCCCTGAGATACGCCTACCTCATACCCGCGATGAACATTCTTTGCAACAGGGTTATTGCGACAAGCAGCAATTACGTCAGAGGCTCGGTCGTCCTGACGTTGTCCGGGAAAAAGGTTGTTGTCGTGCCCCTGGGCGTTGATACAAAAAAATACTGCCCGGGAAAAATAAAAAGCGGTGCTTTCACATTTCTTTTTGTCGGACGCCTGATACCTTACAAAGGCCTGGAAAACCTTATCAAGGCCTGCGGCATAGTTAAGGGCAGCGGCAAAAAATTCCTTTTATACATCGTAGGCAGTGGAAAATTGCGCGCAGCCCTGGGTAAAACGGCCGCAGGCATTGGTGTGAAAGACCGTGTCGTGTTTCTGGGGAGCGTGCCGGATCAAAAGCTCCCTTCCATGTACAAAAAGTGCGACGTGTTCGTTCTGCCTTCGGTGTACAAATCCGAAGCCTTCGGTTTGGCCCAGCTGGAAGCCATGTCGTCAGGGAAACCGGTGATATCCACGGCCATCAGGGGCAGCGGCGTGCCTTTCGTGAACAAGAACGGCGTGACCGGCATAGTCGTGAGGCCGCGCGACGAAATCGCGCTGGCCAACGCGATGATGCTGCTAATGGACAACAAAAAGTTGCGCACAAGGCTTGGACTAAACGCAAGGAAAAGGGCCTCCAGTCTTTTCGACGAAAAGAAAGTCTCAAAAAGGATAATCGGTATTTATCAGCGCTGATATTTCAGGAAGCTTCCCGAAGTGATTATCAGGGCGAATATCAGGCTTGAAAACCTGTATACGAGAATTCCTGACGTGGCCGTTGCAAGATCCATCGACGGCAGCGCTTGCGTCATAAGGATGGCCGAAGCCGCCTCAAAAGATCCGATGTTGCCTGGCAGGAGCGTCAGTAAAGATACTATGGTGGAAAGGCTGGCTACGGACAGTATTAAAGGGTACCCGAGGTTAACGCCTATGGAAAGGAAAGAAAGTTTGATAATGGAAAATTCCAGGAACCATGCGAAAAGCGTGATCAACAGGAGTTTCGGCATTTCGTTGCTCTTTGAGGCTAGCAGGAATCCGGAATGGAAGTTGTTTGCTATCCTTTCGAATTTTGGCGTAAGCTTCTTGATGCTCGGCACAAATTTAAGGATTATATAAGAGCCTTTCAGCACCGTGTTAAAAATTTTCCTGTCCAGGGAAATCCCTGTCACGACAACCAGCCCAAGGACTATAACCCCTATCCCAGCCAGCAAAACCGGGTTTGAAATGGACGAGAGGTAGAAAAGCCCGAAAAGACAAAACAGCACAACTACCGACAGGTCCATCACGCGCTCCATGACAACTGTTGGCAGGGTCTTGGAAATATGGTGCCCCAGGCTTTTTTTCAGGTAATAACTCCTTATAGGTTCTCCCACCCTGCCGGGTGTGATGTTGCTGACAAATAGCGACGCCATATAAGGCTGCGCGATTTGTTCCGACCCCAATCCTATGCCAATGGATTTAAGCAGAATTTTCCATCTCACAATCTTGACCCCTATCACCAGGGTGGTAATCGCTAATGCTGGCAGGACAAATAATAAATCCGCCTTTGAGAGCGTGCCGGCTATGGCCGCAGGATTGGAATGGAGTATCAGGCCGGAAAGAAGGCTTATCGCTATGACAAATAAGGCTAAATCGGCCAAACGTCTTTTCATACAATAGCCTCTGTTTAGATGTGGTGGTTTTTCACAATTTCCTCAAACTTCTTCAGGTTGGGGTCGTCGTTAACCGGTATCCAGTAGTCGTTTGGCATGAGGATCTTGCACATGCCGCCGTTCTTCGCCATCTTTTTGAAAACCGTGCTTTCTATTCTCAGTTCTTTGTCGTTTTCCAGGCTTTGCACCTCGCCGAAAGCCTCCCCGCTCATCCCCCAGATACCGACGCTCGAGTCTTTCGCTATAAAAGGCTTTTCCACAAACTCCGTAACCTTGCCACCCGTGTCTATAACCTCCCCGTACGGGTACAAAGTCCCGGGTGTGCAGAGTATGACTATCTTAAACCCCTGCTCCACAGCAGACAGAAAGACGTTTGCGAAATCTGTGGGGAAATTTTTATACCTGACTATCATGTCATCGGGCTGGTGCCAAAGAAAGCTTTGTGTGATGATCCCGTTGTCCAGGGCGAGTTTTATCGCCCCGCCCGAGCCAAGCTTTTTCGTTTCTATCGAGTATGTGTTTTTCGTCCCGAATTTGGATCCGTCTCCGTAATATTCGGATATAGAGTTGCCGCGGTGCGTGTTGTCTGTCAGAAAACGGAATTCCGTGAACCCCAGGCCTCTCCACGCGTCGAATGTGTACTTGCTCAGCGGCTGCCAGTTTACCGGTATCATGTGTTTGGAAAAGCTGTCCCTTGTTACGTGGACTAACCGGCTGCCAGACCCGCCCATTGCAAAAACGACCGGCAGTCGCGTGGCGCTGGGCGTGTGGTCTTCCACCTTCAACCCCTGGCCGGGTTTTGTGTAAAGGTGCTCGCCGACCTGCACGAGGTTTTTCTTCATCTCTTCCTCGTTCGATATTTCCCGCAACAGTTCGTGAACCATCCAACCAGATCCTGTAAATCTATATGCGACTTATTAGTGACAC
>JACOVS010000048.1 GCA_016177205.1 Candidatus Aenigmatarchaeota archaeon | reverse complement strand
CCACCGTACTAGGATAGTCCCGTAGAAACGGAAACCTTGATTCGTAACCTTCCCATTCTGACCTTGGCATATCAGTGACAACACCCACTCTTTTGTCGCTCAAAGCGTGGAGCGTTTCTTCCACCTCCAGCAGGCTGGTTGCTGTGTGCTTCAACTCCTCAAAGAAAATGGGGTAGCGCGCTATGGCCTCGTCCACCATGTCTGCGGGCACGCCTGCGTCCCTGTATAAATTTCTGGGCGATCTGGTTTTTTGCCTCCAGGTGTCCATGCCCAAGGGCGGCAGATCCATGCTTTCAAGGACGCGGTTGGTGGTCCCAAAAGCCGCTTCCACAGAATTTATCAGTGGCCCGTCCGCGTCAAACAAATAAACCAGGTAATTTAAGCGCGGGTGGCGTGGCATATTAATCAGACCGTTCCATGTTATTTTCCGCCTTTCCGGGCATTTTACCGGCCTCGCAGATAGGCGTCTATAGTAGCTCTTTGTTCGCGGCGCATGATGGCAGAGTCCAGGAAAAGCGCATCCTCAAGGCCTGCCACTCCTTCCATTTTTGCGTCCCACAAATTGGTGTACATGAACCGCGTTCCCCTGAGTGTTGCGCCGCTTATGTCGCTGTTATCCATTTGTGCGCGGTCGAATCTGGTGTAACTCAGGTCTGTGCGGGTCTGTGTCCTGTTGGGGTGAACGAACGGAGACAAATCGCAATAACTTAACACGGCGCCCGGAAACCGCGCACCGACGATTCTTGCGCCCCTGGCCCTTGTGTGGGGGGCGTATATTTCCGGGGCGTTCGCTCCCGATATGTCAGCAAGATCCAATATTACAGGCTCCCCGGAAAGGTCGGCGCTTTTTAGGTACATGTTCAACTGGGCGATTTCATCAATGCCAAGCGGAGCGCCTCCAAGCTTCCTTCTGCTGAAATCCCTTTCGCCTTCCATGAGCTTTTTCATAAGCTCCCTGCTCGAAATGGTAAATAGCTGCGCCACGGGTAACCGCCTGTTCTGATTTTAACATTGAAGGCAAAAGTTATAAGCTTCGATTAAACTGTGGTAACAACAGGCTTGTCGCGCACGATCACGGTGTGCTCCGCCTGCGCAACCAGGCCGCGGCCCGCTTCGCGCAGAACAGGATGCGGCTGGATCGCGCCTGCTGAAATAAGCTGCTTAACGGCCAAATCGAACTTTAACGGCGTTATGCCTTTTATCCAGCGCTCGCAGAACGGCAACGAAGAAAAATCCTTTTTCGCCAGGCTTAAAACCTGGCGGCTTTCCGGCAATCGCGTATTATGATCCTTGAGATAACTGAATATGTAAACCTTTTCGCTGTCTTTGACCGTTCCAGAACCGTCCGTCGCAAAAGGCTCGACGGCAAAAACATCATCGGCTTTAAACTCGTAATTTATGCCGTTTCGCACGTTTGGTATCGGAACAGGCCCGTGAAATATAAATTTATCCAGGCTGTGGCCTGTTAAGTTCGCAATGGCACGAAAGCCTTTTGATTCTATCTCGCTTTCTATAACTTCCGACACTTCCCTGACCTTTTTTCCCGGCACCATTGATTTCATAGCCGCGTTTACCGCACTTTGGACAGCAGTGATCATGTCATTTTTTTCCGAACAAAACGTCGCCGCGGCGTCGGCTATGTAACCGTCGATGTGCGCGCCCAGGTCAATCTTGACCAAATCGCCTTCCCTTACGACTATTTCGTCGTTCGGCGTTGGCGTATAATGCGCTGCAACCTCGTTGATGGATATATTCGCAGGGAAAGCCGGCATCGCACCCTTCCTGATGATTTCGTTTTCTACGGTATCCGCTATGTCAATTATCTTGTCGCCCGGACGAACGCGCAGGGCGGCGAATATGTCTTTCAATATTTTTCCCGCTTTCGTATAATTATCGAATACTTTAACGTCCAATTAAATCACTCGTAAAAACTTAACACATCGCCTACTTTTATCCTTTTGTTTTTCGCTTCGCCCGCGTTTATTTCGATCGCATGCGTGAATTTCTTTGCCGGTTTTATGGTTTTCCACGTTTTTGGGTCAAAGGAAAACGGTTTTGCAGCCCGTTCTATGTGAATTACTTTCCTTTGCCTATCCATGAAAATAATGTCTATAGGAAAACGCATACCGAACATCCAGAACGGCCATTCATCCTCAAAGGGAAACGAAAACAGCATGGCCTCGTTACTACGAAGCCTTCTGCGGAGCATAAGGCCGGTTATTTTTTTAATGATGCCTGAAGCGGTTTCGGCTATGAAAAGCTTTT
>JACOVS010000046.1 GCA_016177205.1 Candidatus Aenigmatarchaeota archaeon | reverse complement strand
TATTGCTTAAGGACAGGATGAACACGCGCACCGCAAAGGAAATGGCTGTTAAAAGGCACGGTTTCATGGAATCTTTTTTAAAAGAATTTTTCGAGGAGTGGAACGGATAATGGGCAAGGAACATTTCAAGCTTGTGTGTGCTGTATACCTGATCCTGAAAAAAGACGGCGAGGTTCTGCTGCTTCGCAGGTTTAATACAGGCTTTGCGGACGGGAAATACAGTTTGGTAGCCGGGCACATTGACGGAGGGGAATCTATTTTTGACGCGACGGTAAGAGAAGCGAAAGAGGAGGTCGGGATCGGCATTGAACCTGAAAACCTGAAAGTTGTACATATCATGCACAGAAGGTGTGAAAGCCCTGATTACGAGAGGTTTTCTGTTTTCATGGAAGCAAACAAATACAGCGGCGAAATCAAAAACATGGAACCGGAAAAGTGCGATGACATGAGATGGTTTCCCATAAAAGATTTGCCGCCCAACACGGTTGACTACGTAAAAAGGGTTATACAAAATTCCGGTATCGGATTTTTCAGCGAGGACGGATGGGAATGAAAATAATCTGCCTCGTTGGCATGCCCGGCGCCGGCAAGGGCGAAGTGAACAAGGTACTGGAATCCGAAGACATACCCGTTGTTGTTATGAGTTCTGTTGTCCGCGACGAGGTTAAAAACCGCGGTCTCGAGTTAAACATTAAAAACCTTGACAACGTCGCTGTCGACTTGCGTGAAAAGTTCGGCAAAGACGTGGTTGCGAGACGCATTGCGAAAAAGGTCAAAGAAATAAAGTCCGGCCTTGTTTGCGTTGATGGGATTCGCAACATTGAGGAGATAGGTATTTTAAAGACTGTCGGAGATGTTGTTATTGTTTCTGTGAGCGCGCCAAAAAAAACCAGGTTCGGCAGGCTGACAAAAAGAGGCGAATCAAGGGATCCGAAAAACGAGGAAGAGTTCAAATGGCGCGAACGGAAACAGGTTGATTTCGGCATGGCCGAGGTTATCGAAATGGCCGACTACGAAATAGTGAATGACGCCTCCTTGGAGCGGCTAAAAAACAAGGTAAAGGAAATGTTAGCATACGTTGGTCATGTTTGACACTAGGTTTTCGCTGATAGAAAACTTGCTGCCGTACCTTAAAACCAGCGCTGCCATGTCGCTCGGACGGGCGTCGGCTTCATGAAGCGTAGTTCCGTCAGAGAATAGGAGCTTTGCCGTGTATATGCCGTCCTTGATGGCGTCTATTTTCGCGTAGACAATCCTGATTTTGAACGAGTTTAGAACGTCAAAAACAAGGTCATGCGTTAGAGGCCTGCTAAACGTGTTTTTTGTGAGCACCTCCCCGATGGAGAAGGCCTGGTCGTTGGTTACGCCCATTTTTATACCGTCGCAGCCTCTCGAAAAGTAAAGTGCCGGGTTCGGCTCGTATTTCAGGTCTATGGCGTCCAGTTCTACGGTTTCGGCGGCGAAATCCGATAAAACCCGGTTTGCCGCGTAGGTCCTCGCAAAGGCTATTGCGGATACAATCAGAATCAGTATCACCAAGATAAACGGCACGTTGTGTTTGCCTTTCCTTTTCAGCATAACAATAAATTAGACTGGCAAGGGATATTAATAAGTCTTCCCCAAAAATAAACAAATGGTAAGTTGAAACGGACACATCGTAAACTGAAGCATACCGATATTGAGAAAACATCGGGTTTCTACGGTATGCTTCTAGCTAACGCCTCCATAGCTCAACGGTAGAGCGACTGCTTTGTACTAACGTCAAAGTTAATGAATAGCAGTAGGTTGCGGGTTCGAATCCCACTGGAGGCTTTTTTAGTATTTGTTTAATTTTGTCAGAATTCTCCTGTAAAGAAGGCGCAGTTTTATGGAAAGTTTTTCTATCACCCGCCCTAGGCGTCTGGTTGAAACACTCCATGTCGGTTTTTTGTAGTAGTTCTGGTAATAGTAGAAAAGCAGGCCAGCAGGCACTACTATCACGATAAAGGCAACGGGCAGGCCGCTTTCTCTTTTCTGTGTCGTTGTCACAATAGCCTGACTCGCTGTCGTCGCTGTTTTGCCCGGGTTTATCAGAGCCCCTGTAATTATGTCACCGCTTGTTGTGGTCGTCTGTGTGGTCTCGGTTTGCGCAGGCGCTGTTGTCGTCGTTGGCGCGGTTGTTGTGGTTGTAGTCGTTGTTGTGGTTGGGCCTGCACCGGCCGGTGAAGTGGTCGTTGTGGCCGGTGCCGCGGTTGTGGTGGTTGTTGATTGGGTGGTTGTCGTTGTAGTCGTTGTCGGTGCGGCCGTGGTTGTCGTACTTGTCGTGGTCGTCGTGCTTGTGGTTGTCGTTGTTGTGGTCGTCGCTTTTGTGAATGTGAAAACGGCCGCCTCGCTTCTGTCACCCAGCCTTATGACCGCATGGCCTGTTCCGACGAAGGGCCCGATTGTCAGGTTCCAATAGATAATGCTTGCGTCGTTGGCCAGCAGCAACAATGTTTGTGTTGCCGTGTCGCTGCCCAACGATTCGTTGGCCTGGAATGTCCCGGTTTTGTTTTCGTAAATCGTCAGGTTTCTCGTCTGCGGCGAAGATTGAAGGTTGCTTATGTACACGGAAATGCTGGCCGTTTCGCCCTCCAAAACAGATGCCGGGGGATTTTCCAGCACCTGTATGGTCAGTTTCGACGGGTCTACAAAGTCTATCGAAGAGGCCGGGCTGCTTGACGACGCATTGTCAGAGTCTACCAGGTTGACGTTAAAATAATAGGCGTTAGGTGTGGAAGACGTTATGTTGAAAGTTTTCGTAACTCCGTCCGTGTTAACGGCGAAGGGCGTACCCACGCCGGTTGCGGTTAAGCCGGGCGGCGTGGAGCTTACAGAGAACGAGTTAACGCTTGCGCTCCCGGACGTGGTTGCGATCCTGACGCTTACGGTTCTCGTCGTCCCGATGTCTGCGGTGGTTGAATCAAAAGCTGGGTTGTCTGTAACCAAGGCTGCCAAGGATCCGGAGAGAATCGCCAAAAGCGACAAAAACGTGAACACGGCAAGCCGTCGCGAACCGGGCATATAATTCCGTGGGTTTTATTTTATTTATTGCCGCTACCGGCGCCTACGGCTATTTAAACATTGCCAGAATCTATTATTCAGTCAGCTACCCATTCATAAGTGATGTGGGCCTGTGGTCTGCGATGCACAATTTAAGTCCCTTCGACAACGGAATCATAGGGAACACCGTTCCCTCTGCCAATGATAACACCGGGATGGTTGCATTGGAAACCACTGGTTTCCTATGCGCGAAAACCGTTGGGTTTTCGTTGACTCGGCTGACCGCGAATCCGACAATGGAAAACTGGGTTTCTCCGCTCCATTGGCTCAAAGATATATGGAAAAAAGATGTTGATAAAATGTACGGTATGCAGAGTTCCGGTATATTATCGCAATTCCTCCCACCCGTAGACGATGCGGACGTCCTTGCGATACGATGGTGATAATATGGACATTTTATACCTCATACCAAGGCAGGACTTCTCCGAGGTCGAGCAATTTTTGTTGAAGGATGACCTGGTCTCCAGGCAATCCCTGGTATTCCGAACGGCCGGAAATTATGGTTTCAAGGAGGACGCGATACTTGTGAAAATATCCGGCTCTGATGAGGGTGTGGAACGGGCCAAAGAGCTGATAGGCGGCAAGGGCAAGCCTGTTGAGGGCGCGGAAAGGGAAAGGGTTTTGAATCAGATAAAAGACGAAGAGGATGCGGTCGCGCAGGGCTTCGGAAACATTTTTGAGTAAACCACCTATCTTCAACTCAGATAGATTTTCCATAAATTGGCGGTGCGTTGTTCACAGAACACAAACTACCAATCACATCTGGACGAATGAGGTTGTTTACAGAACCTCTCCATCTGGAAATCTGGGAATTACCTTTTTCCATACCTTCCCGCTCCAGAAGGGATTTGACAGCGACGGCCAAGCTCGCTTTTCTGTCGCTGTTCACAATTTGTCCGCACTTGCATCTGAACAAAGCATAGTTGGAACTGTGCCCGTTCCCAACAGCACCGCAGTGGGAACACCATTTGCTTGTGTGCCAGCTATCCACAATGTCCAAGTGAATATTATTATCGAAGCATCTCTGTTCTAGAATTCTTCTAAATGCGAAGAATGGGATTCTCATAACATTTCTATTGAAATTTCGCCCTTTACTTTTGAATCTATTAAGTTTTTCAATAGCGATATCGGCGTCATATTTGGTGGCAAGTTTGATTATTTCTCTGGTGATTTGACCAACATTGGTTTTGACGAAATTTCTTTCGTACGCCTTAATCCTGTCAATTTTCTTTTCGGCGTTCAAGGATTGTAGAAGTGCCCTTCTTTGCATGATCTTTTTTCTCTTTATCCAGATGTGTTTCCCTAGATATGTCTGGTAAAGGACTTTCTCGTCAGGGGAGATAACGGTAATAGCGAAATGCTTGGCGTTGATGTCAATTCCGAGAACGTTTTTTCTGGTGTGCATTTCGGCTTCTTTTGATAGATAGGTAACGATCTGCAAATCCTTAGTCAATCCGAAAGTTTTGCAAGTCCACCCATTTCTGATCAGAGACTGAAATCTGACGTAGTTTCTGTTTTGCTTGATAGGTACCGCAACCCTGTGCTTGGGGTACGTGCCTAGGCTGACGAAAAAGTTGGACTTGGTTTCAAACGTCTTGCAATTTCGTGGAACGTTGAATTTAACGGTCAGACCTGCAACTTTATCCGCCTTCTTTTTCCAGGCGTCGCGTATAAGGGAACAAATAATTTGAATGTTGAAAGATGTGCCGACTTTGCTTGCTGATGGAGTTTTGTGGTGGAATTGCATAAAAGTGTTGCAACCAGCACGTTCTGAAAGCAAATGGTTATACTCATTAATAGCCTTTACCATAAAATCTTCTAGGAGATGATTTTTGGTGTCTGTGGCAACAGTCTGGAGCAAGATTGCCCTTTTCATAAAAACACTTACAAAGGATCTTATATACGGCTTTCGGGTGCGGAGTTCCGATATTATTTAAGTGTTGTTTACTGTGTAGTTTTTGTTGTGAAAGGATGCTGATATTGTGAACCGCCTTAAAAGATTGTGGAAAATCATTGACAGCAAAGGCCTGGGCGTGGATACGGTATTTCTGCCTAACGCGCCGGACGAGAATTTTTATTACATAACAAACCTCGAAGGGCTGTTTGAAGGGTGTTTTGCCATGGTCGGCAAAAACAGGGTCGAGGTTGCCGTTTCCGAGCTGGATTACGGCAGCGCAAAGAAACAGGGCGTAAAAAAACCGAGGCTGATAACCAAACGCTCCGAGAAAATTGAAATGATCAAAAGTTACGCGAATTCCGGTAAAATCGGGGTGATAGCCAACAGGCTTTCCTATTTTTCAGGCAAGAACCTGGAATCTGCCGGGCTAAAACCAATTGATGTTTCCTCCAGCTTTGAGGAGTGCCGCATGATCAAGGACAAGGAAGAGATAAAGCGCATCCGGGCCGCTGTTGATGTCAGCAAGGATGCCCTGGAAAATTCCATCGGTAAGCTCACCGATGAAAACGACCTGGCGTCCCGGATAGAAACGTTTATCAGGTCAAAGGGCTGCAATATAGCATTTCCCACGATCTGCGCTGCGGATAAAAATTCTGCGCTGCCCCACCACTCTACCGGTTTTGGAAAAATAAACGGAATGGTCCTCGTCGACTTTGGGGCGAGGTTTGAAGGGTATTGCGCGGACATCACAAGATGCGTTTTCAAAAGAAAGGTCGCATGGTTTGCGCGGGCTGAAAACAAAGTGATGAGGGCGTATGAAAAATGCGTTGATGTTGCGGATGGCGGGGGAACGGGTTTTGAGATGCAACGGGCCGCGCAAAATATCCTAGGAAAAAATTTTATACACTCAATAGGCCATTTTCTCGGACGCGACGTGCATGAAAATTCCCTGAGTAATTTAAAAAAGGCGTTCCGTCCAGGCATGGTATTCACCATCGAACCCGGCTTCTATGACGTGAAGCGCGGCGGCGTAAGGTTTGAGAACGACTTTTTGGTCACGAAGAACGGCGTTAAAGAACTTTAATTTTTGGGAAGTTTTTTCAGGCCGTGCCACCACGATGTCGGGCTCATCGACCCTATCTTATTTGCAAGCTTTTTTGCGCTTTTGGTTTTCAGCCCGGCCTTGGCGTTTTTCATCCAGTCAGCAACCGAATTATAACCAAGCTCCTTGTATTCTTTTGCCCGTGTGAAAAGTTCAAGAAGGTCCGCGTCTTTTGAAACTATCGCCTCCTTTGTTTCCCTATCGTTATACTCGTTCACTACATCCAGAAGGGAGTTGTCAAACAGGCCGGATAAAATGTCCTCCGCGGCCTTCTTCTCGCCTTTGTCCTCGATATACCTGTCGTTGACCCGGTTTATGTCGCCTATCCTTGTTTCCGCCAAATCGTGAAGAATGCACATTTTAACCACTTTGTCCTCGTCAGCTTTTTCCATCTTTGCAAGGAAAAGGCCTATAAGTGCGACCCGCCAAGAATGGTCGGCGACGCTTTCCGGATTTTGGATGCCTGCAAAAGACCAGCCGCTGCGTTTTAATCGCTTCAATTGCCCGGCTTCGAAGAAAAGTTTTGCAAGTCGTTCCGTTTCGTTCACAAATATAAGACGCGCCCGGGTATTAAATTTATGATACTTATTACGGGCGCAGACGGCAACCTTGGTTCCTACGTCTCGCGACTATTCTCCAACAAGGGGCTAAAAACAAGGCTGATGTCCAGAAGCGGCATGAAGCCGTTAAAAAATTCCTCTGTTGTCATGGCGGACATCCTGGACAAGGATCTTTTGGCTAGGGCGTGCGAGGGCGTTAAAACCGTTGTGCATCTCGCTGCTACGCTGGACTTTGGAAAATCCCAGGGAGAGATGATGAGGATAAACTACGACGGGACTAAAAACGTCCTTGATGCCGCCCTGGGGGCGGGCGCGACTAAATTCGTTTACGCAAGCTCTGTCGCGGTTTACGGCTTTAATCCAAAACTTCCTGTGTTTGAGGACTCTGAGCGCAAAGCCAAAGACGCTTACGGGTTAAGCAAGATAAAGTCCGAAGATGCGATAAAAAAATCCGGCGTGGGTTTCACCTTTTTAAGGCCTACGGCTATCTACGGAAGGGGCTTTGAAACAGGCTTCAGGACAATAATAAACCTGGTAAAGTCCGGCAAAATGAGAATAATCGGCGACGGAAACAACAGGCTGCATTTCGTCCATGCCAGGGACTGCGCAAACGCCTTTTACCTGGCTGCTGCGAAAAAACCCTTTAACGCCGCGTTCAACATAGGCGGGCCCGAGGTGATAACCCAGAAAGAAGCCTTTGCGCTGGTTGCCGAACGCCTTGGTGTAACCTCTCCGTACGAACATGTTGACAAAAGGCTGGCTGTATGGGGCGCGAGGATAAACTACCTGGTCAAAAAATTACAGGGAAAGAACCCCCAGGTTCTGGAACGCTACATAAGAATGATCTCGAGCGACAGGTATTACGACATATCAAAGGCGAAAAAGGTTCTCGGTTACAACCCGGTCGTTGGTTATGCGGAAGGGATAAAAGAGGTCGTAAATGAACTGTCATCTAAAAAGGATGTTCGATTATAATTCATGAAAAGGCGTGCGCTCGAAACCGCGATAAAAGCGTCAGTGATCCAACCTGGCTAAGATACCAGCTTCCCAAGCTGGGTATCCGGGTTCAAATCCCGGCTGGCGCATAAAACAGATTTATATTAGCCGGATCTGAATGTTATTATTATAAGCTGAGTGAGTTCAATGGTCTGGTTTGTAAAAAAGAAGCTTGGCCCGGTCAATGAACCGGGATCCGACATGGAGACCGAGCAGGCCCTGATGAGCGATTTTTCTCCTGCTATGGCTGCGCCAAACAGCGCAACGCCGCCTGTGCGGGAGGCGCCGCTGTTCATCAAAGTTGACCGCTACAAGGAAATGCTTTCCTACTTCGGCGCGCTGAAAAATGATATTGAAACGCTGAAACAGCTTGGAAACGTTCTAACCAGCACGCAGGAGATGTTCATGGAGACCAATAACGCCATTAGCGCGACTCTGGAAAAAACAAATAAAATCATAGGGGCGTTGGATGCGGAGATGGGACGGCCGCAAGGGTTAAACATAGACATGGACGTTGAGGCGAAGCGGGCTGAGATGAAGGTTTCATTAAACGAGCTAAAAAACCAGCTGGATAAGTTGAAAAGCGAAGTAAAGGCTATTTCCGCCTGATCTTTTTAAATACTTCTTAATGGAAACAGAAATTGGTCGTTTGACCGAAACAACTGCGGGGGTAGCCAAGTCCGGTCAAAGCTTGAGTGAGGAGTTTGCTGATGCAAACTATGACTTAAGGCGTCAGACTCAAGATCTGATCCCTTAGTGGGTTCGTCGGTTCAAATCCGGCCCCCCGCACATTCTTTTTAACAAAAAGCTGATCAAAAACCGCTTATTTAAACCTTGCGGAAACTCATTATTCAATGCAAACTTTTAGAAAGTTTGATCAAAGTGGATGGCCATGAAAGCGTACCTGGGATACTCGGTTATTGGTGTCACCGCGTTTGACGCGGGCGGGAAACTGCTAGACAAAGAGCTGTTCAACAAGGATGCCAAGCAAATCTACCTGAAGCTGAAGGCGGCCGAAAACGACTTTTTAGACGAAGAGCTGGTCCTGTTAAGAAGACTCCGGAAAAGGGGTTTCACAGGATTTTACAGCGCTTACCCGAAATCCGGCGAGTTTAACCTGGAAAGGGACACGGAAAACATCGGCGAGGGCAATACGAAGGCGGTTTTCCGCGAGGTCGCGTTGCGAGAGGGGTGGGCCAACTCACAGCAGGAATTAAATAAAATACTCTCGGCCGTGGGCGCGGAAAGCTCCAAGGCCGGGCTAAGGAACGTCGACAAGGACAAGATAGGGATGCGCGTGGTCGGCGTGATCGATGAACTGAACAAGAATATTAATACGCTCTCCGAACACCTGCGCGAATGGTACGGGCTTTATTTTCCGGAGATAAACGGCCTGGTAAAGGACAACGAAAAATTCGCGGAGTTTGTGGCGTCCAAGACGTTGCGCGGCGAGTTTGAGCGTGACGGCCGCAAGCTTGACATCGAAACTGCGGGTATGGAATTTGATGAAAACGACATTGAAAGCGTGCGGCAGGCCGGGAAAGCGCTGAAAAGCATGTACGATCAGAAAAAAAGGCTGGAAAACTACCTGGAACTCCTGGGCAAGAAAATAATGCCCAACATGTCGGCCGTTGCCGGACCCATTCTTGCGTTCAGGCTTGTTTCGCAGGCAGGCGGGCTGGATAAACTTGTGAAACTGCCTTCCTCCACAATACAACTGCTTGGCGCGGAAAAGGCTTTGTTCAGGTTTTTGAAAAAGAGGGGGAAAGCCCCAAAACACGGGATAATTTTCTACCACCCCTATGTGATATCCGCGCCGATACCCGTGCGCGGGAAGATCGCACGCATCGTAGCGTCGAAAATAACGCTCGCCGCAAGGGTGGATTTTTACTCCGGCAACGACAGGAGCGGCGCGATGAAAAGCGAATTGGACCGGATTGTCGCCGATGCGATTTCGAATTTCAGGGAAAAGTAGGCTGCTGCCATGAAATTGAAGGAAATTTTTGACGGCGTTTTTTCGATTGACGGCCGGCTGGCCACGAAAAATCTGGTAAAGGGCAGGTCCTATTCCGAAAAAATACTAAACATCGGCGGCGAAGAGTACCGCGTCTGGAACCCAGACAAGTCCAAGGCGGCGGCCGCGATAACCAAAGGCATAAGAAATTTTCCCATAAAAAAAGGCTCGAAAATCCTGTATCTCGGAATAGCACAGGGCCAGACCGCCTCATATTTTTCCGATATAATCGGTCACGAAGGAATAATCTACGGCGTTGAATTTTCCTCCCGTGCAGTAAGCGATCTGGTCATTTCGACGGAAAAACGCGGCAACATAGTTTCCATAAAAGCTGACGCGAGAAAGCCGGAAGATTATTCCTGGGTGGAAAAGGTCGATGTCGTGTATGAGGATGTAGCCGACCCGGAACAGGTTGCGATACTCCTTAGAAACGCCGGCGCCTTTCTGAAGAAAGGCGGCTATGCCATGATGGCTATAAAATCCAGAAGTATAGACGTGACACGGGCTCCGAAGGAAATTTTCCGTGAATCGGTTGAAATGATAAAGAACACGATGGAAATACTGGACTTTGTCACGCTTGAGCCGCACGAAGTCGACCACGCATTTATAGTATGCAGGCCAAGGTGATGAAATGAGGCTGCTCGCGTTTTTGGTTGCGGCGTTGCTCGTTATTCCGAACTCTCTGGC
The DNA here is from genome assembly GCA_016177205.1 of Candidatus Aenigmatarchaeota archaeon. Lineage (GTDB taxonomy): Archaea > Aenigmatarchaeota > Aenigmatarchaeia > JACPZZ01 > JACPZZ01 > JACPZZ01. Next base: position 17,647 of record JACOVS010000046.1, on the reverse strand, counting down.
AAGCTATATCACGATAAACGCGCAGCTCCCCGAAATATCGGCAAACGAGAACGCTGTACCGGCAAAATTTACAATATCGAACACCGGCGATGAACGCGCGTTTTCCGTGCAAACTTCCTTCAATTCCGCCGGCGACTTTTTGTTTCCCATCCTTTTTCACGGTGAACTGGAGCCGGAAAAGCAGGTTGACACTTTTTTTAACGTAAATATCACGGGCAGCCCTTTGCCGGGAAGATACCCTGTGCTGATAATTACGGAGTACGCCGACGCCAACTATTACCAGTTCTCGGCGGTTTCAAGCTCGTATATTGCTTACAAGGAAAGGACGTCGTCGGAGGTGAACGGCTTTCTGGATGACGTAGACGTCCCCAAGGGGGGCGGTGCGAAAACGAAATTAAGAGTCGTAAACAGGGGCTCCGCTGAAAGAAGCGTAAAAATCAGCGTATACGTGCCGAAAGAACTGTTCGCGATTCGCAACACCAGCGTTTTGCTGAAGCCGGGCGAACAGGCTTCAATCGATGTGGAGATATCGTCCCTTGCCGCTTTGCAGGGCAGCACGTACACGGTGTTCGCCACGATTGAGTACGAGGACTCCGGCAAACATTATTCGTCATTTTCACGCGGGCTTGTTCGCATAACAAAGAACGAGGGTGTGTTCTCAAACACAGCAATAGGCGTCGCGGTGCTGGTTATGGCCTTCGCCGCGCTAGCTTATAATTTTTCACTAAGGAAGAGATAGGCTATGAAAAGGGGCTTTTTGGTCGACCTGGTTTCGGTTATAATAATTTTTTCCTTTCTTCTAAGCAGTTTCAAACCAGAACTTATTTTTTCCGGGACAACGGTAAGCGGCGGCGATACCGGGTCCCACAATTACCTTTTTTACCATATGCGGACGCAGCTGCTGCCGAACATGAAACTGGCCGGATGGAGCCACGACTGGTACCTGGGCTTCCCGGCGTTCCAGTTCTATTTCCCGCTGCCTTACGCGCTCGGCGCGTTAATTTCCAATTTTGTACACCCAAACGTGGCGACAAAGATAATCACTGTTCTGGGAACTTTCCTGCTGCCCGTTACCGCCTACTTTTCCATGAGAATGCTAAATTTCCAAAGGCCGGTTCCTTCCCTGGCCGCGTTCCTTTCCCTGGTGTTCCTTTTCATAGAATCCAATTCGGTTTGGGGCGGCAACATACCGAGCACGCTTTCCGGGGAGTTTTCATACAGCCTTAGCTTCGCTTTTACATTCGTGTTCATCTCGTCGCTGTACGCCTCGTTCGTAAAAGGCAGGTATGAACTGAGAAATTCCGTGATTTTTTCGGTTGTAGTCCTAACCCACATATACACGTCCATATTTTCGGTTGCCGCGTCCTTGTTTATGGTGTTGCTGGGCCGGAAAAAATACGCGCAAAAAAATGTCATAATACTGGCGAAAACTTATGCGCTGTCCGCGGTTCTCGTGTCTTTCTGGGCTGTGCCGCTGCTTTTAGACCTTGACTACAAGACCGATTTCGGTTACCGCTGGGCCGTGGAAGGAATTTCCGCCATATTTCCGGCAATATACCTGCCCGTTATCCTGTTCTCGCTGATAGCGATAAAGACCGGCAAGGCAAAAGACAACCGAGTTTTTTTGCTGCTGTGCCTTATGCTCCTGTCCGGCGCGCTGTACCTTGCATCGGAGTTCATGGGCCTCGTGGATGTAAGGTTCCTGCCGTTCATGCAATTCTCCGGGGTTTTGCTGGCGTCTTACGGGCTGGGCGAGCTGGTAAAAAATTACAGGCCGCAAAGCATAATCACTGTTGCAACAGGCCTGCTGATCGTTCTATGGGTCAACAGCAACACATCGTACATAGACAGCTGGATCGATTGGAATTACAGCGGCTTTGAATCCAGAGGTTCGTGGAAACAATTCAACGAACTGAACGATTTTTTGAGGAGTTTGCCGTACGGAAGGATGTTCCATGAATATTCCCCTTCGCACTCGAAGTTCGGGACACCCCGCGCCTTTGAGGCTATCCCGATGTTTACAGGCAAGCCTGTTATCGAAGGTTTAACAATAGAGTCCGGTTTGACAGCCCCGTTTGCCTTTTACCTGCAATCAGAGCTGTCCGAATCCCCCACCTGCCCCATACCGCAGTTAAGATGCTCCTATTTCGACGCCCTGAACGGGACAGAGCACCTGAAATTGTTCAACATCAGGTATGTGATAGCCACCTCAGACAAGCTGAAAAACTCCCTGGACAACATAACGCAATACAAGAAATTGCGGTCCTTTGACGAGATATCGGTGTACGAACTTGTGGACGGCAAATACGCCGCGGTTCCGAAGTACGAGCCTGTGGCCGTTATAACAACGGACTGGAGAAACGCCTCCATGCGATGGTTCAAAAACACTGAACTTCTCGATGTGCCCCTGGTTTTTGTGAAAGAACCCGACGCGAGGTTTTCCCAAACCGTGTACGGCAATGATTTGCAAAATGTGAATAAAATCCCGGTTAATGCGGACTGTGACGTTGAAGAAACGCTGGGAAACGAGAGTCTTCGTATAAAAACGTCCTGCGCCGGAAAGCCACTACTGATAAAGATACCTTATTTCCCGGACTGGTCCGTGAGAGGTGCGGACAAAATATACCTGGCCTCGCCCGGTTTTATGCTTGTTTTTCCGGACTCGGCCGAGGTTGAATTAAAATACGGTTCAATTGCCAACGAAGCGGGCAATTTGCTTACGCTGGCTGGTCTGGTTTTTGTCGTTTTTTATTCAGCGCTTCCCGTACTTGGAAAAAAGCTTCAAAGCTACGGCCATGGCAAGCATGTTAAGAAACATAAACGGGATGTTTAGATAGCTGAAACGCGACTTCTTGGTGTTTTTAGGCCTCACAAAGACCTCCCTTATCTTGAAACCGCTTCTCTTCAACTTGTAAAGTATTTCCGCGTCGAATTCGAAGCCCTTTCCAATAAGGCTCGCGCCCGTTTTTTTAATCGCAGTCGCACGGAATAATTTTAATCCAGCCTGCGTGTCTTCGAATTCCAGCCCCAGCAGGATTCTCGACAACAGGTTCCAGAGCCTGCCAAAAACTTTTTTGGCTGCGCCCCCCTCCACGTCAGCGAACTTTTGACCTTTCCATTTGGATGCGATGACGCAGTCGTAACCGTTTAATTTTTCCACCAATGTTTTCAGCGAGCCAACGCCGAAAGCGCCGTCCGCGTCCACAAAGGCTACAAGCCTTTCGCCCGCGATGCTTACGCCACTCATCACGGCCGCGCCCTTGCCCGACCTTTTCTGTCTTACGATTTTCACTTTTTTACTGCGTATTGATTCAACTTCTCCAAAAGTCCCATCAGTCGAGCCGTCGTCGACAACGATTATTTCCGCGTCCGGAAAGCCGCGCAAAAAGCCTGTTACCGTGCTCTTTATCGTTTCGGCCTCGTTGTGGGCGGGTATGATTATAGAAATTCCCATGTGGTCACTTCTTTCCGGGAGCAGGATACCGCGTGTTGTTGCTGACAAGCGCGTTCTTGAACGCCGCCCAATCGCTTTTCCTTACCGAGGCGGCGGCAGCCTGCGGGTGCCCGCCTCCCCTTGCTTCTTTCAGGCCTGCGATGCAACTTTTGGCAAGGCTTCCAAGGTCCGCGGATTTCTGGTTTCTCAAACTGCATCCCACGCGGTCCCCGGATTCTCGGCACACGGCAACTGTCATTCTCGGGAACTTGTCCGATATTATGGACGCTACCACGGACTCTACGCGCTTGTCGGTTTTTATCATGTATATTGCTATATTTGCGTTCGGGTGCAGCTCTGCGTCCTTCTCAAAATTCTTAACCGCGTGATCTATTATCGCCTGTATCCCGGAATGCCACTCCTTCAGCGTTTCCGCCGAGAGGAACGCGTCCACATTTGTTGCCCTGTCGAGCACAACCCTTGCGGTTTCTATGCCGCCGTCATCCGCAGCTTTGGCTGACATTATGTATTCGGACGCCTTCCCGTACTTGGTCTGCGAGAAATCCTTCTGTGTCGTTGCAATGCGTCCGTAGACGGATGAAAAATCTTTTACCAGGTCAGGACAATTGTCTATCCCGTGGTCGCCTATTGTCCCTATCAAGGAAATCCATGAACAGTTTTTCGCTAATTCGATGCTTATCTTTCCCGCTATTTTATACACCATGTAAGAAGCGGGCAAATACGCCTTTGCGTCGACGGAACGCGTGTTGATGTGCTTTATTTCAAGCATGTCAAGGTCCATCGACACGGGATGGTGGTCAATAACGATAATCTTTGTGCCAAACTTTTGTTTTAGTAAAACCAGCGGGTTCGGATCCTGGTCGACGGCCATGTCCACGAATATCAGGTAGTCGGGCTGCAACGATGACAGCTCTCTCATCAGCGGCGGCGTCACGGCTGGCGTGGCAGGGTCGCATGGGATGATTTTAACAGAGCTGCAGCCCAAGTGCTTCAGGATTTTCGTTGCCATAACCGCGGAACAAACGCCGTCGGAATCCCTGTGATAAACCACAACCACAAGGCCTCCTTTGCGTAATTGTTTAAGCCATTCAGCGGCTTCCGCGTACAACGAATCGAGGGTTTTCATGTCTTCAACGCCCTAGTTAATTTTAGTATCATCGATTATCAATTTATCGCTTACAAATTCATTGCCTGGTAACGTCCAGCCCCACGTGTATCCTGACGCCTTCAAACTCAAGGACGCCGGAATCGCCGTGCTCTGCGTATTCTATTTTAACCGCGCCTGTGGATTTCTTCAACGTGTCTTCCCACTTGCGCAGAGATCTTTCCGTTTTTGCGTCCGAGCGCACGAACAGGACAATACTTTCGCTCACATCCAGCTGTTTGTCTTTTCTGATTGTTTGTATTTTTCGCACCAGTTCCATTATCATGCTTTCTTCGATTAATTCGCTATCCATCCGGACGTCAAGGAAAACCTTGCCTTCGGGCATATCCTTCGATACCATGCCCCCTGTTTCCCCGTCAAAATAAACTTCCTTGACGTTGCCTGCGTGCTCGATAATTTTTTTAACGCCTTGCGTGTTTTCCAAGCCAACGACAACCGCCTTTCTAAGCGGCCAACGTAATCTCACCGCGTTTTCCTGGCGGAGCGAATTTATCGCCTCAACGATTTCCCTTGCGCGGTCCATAGGCTCTTCGGTTTTTCCGTCCACGCCTTCCGTTTCCGGCCAGGCTTCAAGGTGGACAGATTCCATTTTGCCTGAAACCGACCTGTATATTTCTTCCGAGATAAAAGGGCACACAGGTGCCAGCAAACGCACTAAATTTTCGAAAACATAGTACATAGCGTAAAACGCGGCGCTTTTGTCTTCGCCTTCGTATGAAGGCCACGTTCTGTCTCTTATCAGGCGGATGTACCAGCGACTAAGGTCTTTCAGAACAAATTCCCTCAAAGTTCTTACGTATTCCGCGGTGTTATATTCCATACCGCATTTATTGCAGAAATTGACAACACGATTTACACGTTCCATTATCCACAGATCCTCAAATTCGAATTTCGCCGGTTTTTCCACTTTTTTGCAGTATGATTCCAGGAAAGAAAAGCTGTTCCACAGCGTGTTAATGATATTCATGGATTCTTTGATAGCTTCCATATTGAACGCGAAGTCCTCGCCCGCGGGCAGGCCCAACAGGTACAGGCGCAACGCGTCGCGGCCGTATTTTTCTATCACTTCTTCCGGCGTTATGATGTTTCCCCTTGACTTGGACATCTTCGCGCCCTTGAGATCAAGGACCTTGCCGTGCAGCAAGACATTCCTAAACGGCGTTTTACCGAATGTTATCACGCTCGTTATCATCTGCGAGTTCCACCAGCCTCTGAATTGGTCGGGGCCTTCGATGTTGAGGTCGGCGGGCCACTTGTCCTCGAAACTTTTTTTATTTTCAGGGAAGCCCATCGAAGCCCATGACGCGACGCCGGAATCGAACCAGACGTCAAGAACGTCGGGTATGCGGTTCATGCGATTGCCGCAGTTGCACTTCAAAACAACCGAGTCTATGTAAGGCCTGTGGAGGTCTTCCACAGGCGCGTTTAATTCCTTTGAGGAACCGACAACGCGCACGCTGCCGCATTTTTCACACTCCCATATAGGAAGCGGTATTCCCCAGTAGCGCTGGCGCGATATGGGCCAGTCCGATAATGTGTCCAGCCAGCCCTCGAAATTATCTGATGCGAACGACGGGAACCAGTTGACTTTCCTGTTTTCTTCCACCAGCTTTTCACGGATGGCGCTAACCCGGAAAAACCACTGCGGCACCGCTATGAACAACAGCGGCGAATCACAGCGCCAGCATTTCGGGTATTCGTGCGTTGTCGGTTCAATTGCGAACAGCGCGTTCCGTTCCCTGAGCTTTTCAATTATTTCCCTGTCCGCATCCTTGGCAAACTTTCCCTCCAGCCAGCCGGCCTCCGCCTTAAATTTACCGTCCATTGTCAACGGCGACAACACAGGAAGGTTAAATTTTGTTCCGACTGCGAAATCCTCTTTGCCGTGGCCCGGAGCCATGTGAACTAAGCCCGTCCCTTCTTTCAGCGTGACGTATTGTTCTGATGGGACGACTTTGCCTGCAATGTCCTTTTGCAACGGGAGGTCTTTTAACGGATTTTCATATTCCAAACCGACTAACTGGCTGCCTTTGATCGTTCCGATTATCTCAAAGTACTCCGCTTTGCCTGCCATTACTTTTTCAGCAAGCTCTTTCGCGATAATCAGTACATCCTTGCCGGATTTAACGCGCACGTATTCATAGTCAGGGTTGACCATTATTCCCGTGTTCGAAGGCAGCGTCCAGGGCGTTGTCGTCCAGACAAGAAGGCTGTCGTTGCTGTTTTTGATTTTGAATTTAACATAAATTGAATTGTCTTGCACCTCCTTGTGCTCTATTTCGTTGAAGGCTACGGCCGTTTCACACCGGGGGCAGACCTGAACCGGATAATTCCCCTTGTACAGCAAACCGTTTTCAAATCCTTTCTTGAAGGTATACCATGCGCCTTCTATGTAGCTCTTATCCAGCGTCAGGTATGGATTCCGCCAGTCCATCCAGACGCCCAGGTTGGCAAACTGGTCATTCATCACGCCCACGTATTTTGTCGCGAACTTGCGGCATTCTTCGTTAAATTTCCCGACCCCGAATTTCTCTATGTCGGCCTTTGTTTTGAAACCGAACTGTTTTTCTATCTTGTTCTCTATGGGGAGGCCGTGCGTGTCGTAGCCCGGCTGCATCGAAACTTCGAAACCGCTCATGCTGAAAAAGCGTATAAAAAAATCTTTCAGTGTTTTGTTCAGCGCGGTTCCGAGGTGTATGGAGCCTGTCGCGTAAGGCGGGCCGTCAAGGAAATAGTATTTTTTCCCGCCCTTCCTGTTTGATGCGTACTTTTCCAGTATGCCGGACCTTTTCCAGAACTCAATTGCCTGTTTTTCCAATTCAAGCGGCTTGTAAGGTCCTCGTTTCATTTTCCTGCACCATTCGAATAAAATAAGCGGGCTGTGTTTAAATTAAGCTTTGCCCGGCCTGCGCAGAAGGCGTCGACAGGTAACAGGAGCCGTTCCGGCTGGGAATTGGTTTGCCTGAAAAATATAAATATCGCGAAAAACATGACTTCACTGATGTTATGAAAAAATGGGTGCCAGACACGTCTGTCCTGATCAACGGAAAATTGACAAACCTTGTTGAGACGGGCCAGGTTGAGGGCGAAATCATAGTCCCTGTTACAGTCATAGACGAACTGCAAGCCCAGGCGTCCAGGGGGCGCGATATAGGATTCCAGGGGCTCGAAGAGTTAAAAAGAGTCCGGGTTCTCGGCGAAAGCGGCAAGAAGATAAAACTCGCGTACACGGGGCGCAGGCCCACCATGGAAGAGATAATGATGGCGAAAAAGGGCCGCCTTGACGCGTTGATACGCGATGTGGCAAAGGAGAACGCGGCTACGCTGATAACCGCGGACTACGTGCAAGCGCTGGTCGCCGAGGCGGAAGGCGTACCGGTCCTTTACATACAGCAGGCGAGGTCGACGGCGCCGATCAAACTTGAAGATTTTTTTGACGAGACGACCTCGTCCGTCCATTTAAAGGCCGATGTCATACCGATGGCGAAAAAGGGAAAGCCCGGCGAGGTGAAACTTGTCAGGATACGGGACAGGCCGATAACAGAGGAGGAGATTGAGGCGCTGATAAAGGAAATACTAGACAGGGTGAGGCACGAAAAAAACGCGTTTATCGAGATGGGTTCGGCGGGCGCCATGGTCGTGCAATTCGACAAGTACAGGATTGCGATTGCTCGAAGGCCGTTTAGCGACGGGCTTGAGCTGACCGCTGTCAGGCCGATAACAAAGCTTGTCATTTCGGACTACAAGCTCTCCGAAAAGCTGATGGAGCGGTTAAACAGGAGGGCGGAAGGCGTTATAATATGCGGGCCTCCCGGATCCGGCAAGTCAACGTTCGCCGCGTCGATGGCAGAGTTTTACCTTTCCCTGGACAAGATCGTTAAGACCATAGAAAACCCGCGCGACCTCCAGGTGCCGCCGGAAATAACGCAATACGGCCCGTTGGACGGCAGCCTTGAAAAGACAGCTGACATACTACTGCTGGTCAGGCCGGATTACACGGTTTACGATGAAATCCGCAAGACGCGCGACTTTGAGCTGTTCGCTGACATGCGCATGGCAGGCATCGGCATGATAGGCGTTGTCCATGCGGCCGATGCGATAGATTCCATACAACGGTTCATCGGAAGGATAGAAATGGGCATGATAACCAGCGTAATAGACACTATTATATTCCTCAAAAACGGACAGGTGCAAAAGGTCTATGAGCTGGAGATGCTCGTGCGGGTTCCGACGGGCATGACCGAGGCGGATTTGGCACGCCCGCTCATAGAAGTCCGCGATTTCGAGACTGGCAAGTGCGAATACGAGATATACACATACGGCGAGGAGAATGTTGTCCTGCCTGTGAGCGATACCAGCAAGGAGCAGCCGGTCAGAAAGCTTGCCAGAGAGCGGATAATGCAGGAGATAAGGAAATTCGACCCGAATGCCGAGGCCGAGGTCGTAAGCGACAACAAGGTCATTGTCCGCGTCGACAATGAAATGATACCGCACATCATAGGCAAGGAGGGCAAAACGGTCATGGAGCTTGAAAAGAAACTGGGCATATCCATTGATATTGAGCCGCTGGCAAAGAGTTTGGGCAGGCTTGTGTCCCACACAATTTCCGAATCCGGGGCTTACATAAACATAGGCTTTGACACCAGGATGTCCGGCAAGGCCGTGTCCGTCTATATCGACGACGAATTCCTGTTTTCCGCGACCGTGGGGTCAAAGGATGTCATCAAGGTGTCAAAGGACTCGGACACCGGATCTTCGCTTATGCGGGCTGTCGTAAACAGGAAAAAAATAAAATGCTACGCATGAACCGTTTATTAAAGTTTCCCGGGCAAATATAATATAATGCTAGACGACCTCGGAAAAAAGCAGTTCATACCTGTTTCGCGGGCCCTCATCGTGGCTTTTTTGCTTCTTCTTATAGTTCTGGTAGGCAACGGTGTCACAGGCTTCACGACCTCCCTGGTTAGGCTGCAGGAAGCGGCGGCGAATGCGACCAACTCAAAGATCCTTGTTGAAAATCTTGAGAAGCAGGCCACGGAATGCTCTGTTACCCTTAACTCCACGTCAGACCTTTTCAATTCGTGCAGGAATGACCTGGAGATAAAACGGATTGAAAATTCAAAGCTCGCGAGCGAAACTTATATCTACGAAAGAAACCTAACAACTTACGCCAACCGAGTTGAAGTTCTTCAGCGGGAGGTTGAAGGGTTAAAAGGCCTTTCGGAAAGCCTTGCAGTTAACATATGCTGCCTGCGAAGGTATGTTCTGGAGGACGACTCCCTGGCCTATTATTACATAAAGGACAACAAAACCTTCTGCACCAGCGCGCCGGACGATATTTTGCAAACAAAGGGGTTTTCCTGCTGAGCTGTTCTAATTTTTAAGTATGCGTTTGTTTCAGTTAGATAGAGTGGGTCCGTAGCTCAGCCTGGACAGAGCAGCAGCCTCCTAACGACCTTTTTTCTAAAAAGGTCGATCAAAAAACTCAACCAAAAAAGCTTGAGCAAATGGGTGGAGAAAGTTGAAGGTCGCGGGTTCAAATCCCGCCGGATCCGCCTAAAACGAACAGCGCCGCCTACTGTATTATATATATCGCAAAAACGGCAAATCTTAATTCAGTGAATTTAATGGGAAGGCTCCTGCCTTATTTAGTGTTTATTGTGTCCCTCGTTGGCATGGTTCTGTATGCCGGCGGTTATGTCTGGAGCTCTTCGGTGCTGGAGTTTAACGTAACAACAGAGGCATTTTACGCCAACTGGACGCAATTTGACTGGGTTGACCCTTACGCGTTCAACGTGACTGTCGGGTACCTGAACCTGGCAAACCCGGGGGTGGCTTGGATACTTCTTAACGTAACAAACAACTCAATGATACGGACGTCGGCCGGCGATTTCGCAGACATGATAGTGGTGAACAACACCCCCACGGCCAACCACATAAACGTGACTAACAACAGCAATGCGACCTTTACCATCAGGTTCAATGTGTCCCTTATGAGGCCGGGGCGCTACACCGGAAACATAACAATTGCGAACAACACGGTTCCTGCGGTAAACATCAACAACCTTACGGTCAGGCTTGATATCCCTATAATACCGAATGAAACGTTCTCCCGCTCCAAGAACTTTTTCGGCAACATAAGCACTCTGAACAGTGTAGACGTTTTTTACGTAAACGTGACCAACACGACCGGGATTTACGTAAACGTCAACGACAGCCGGCTGGATTTGCTCCTGTTTGACAACAAGTCCGCCCTGCTGGTGTTTAACAACACAAACTCCTCGGCCAACCGCACGCTGTTCTACTATTCACAAAATTACGACACAATTTACGAATTGAGGATTTTTTACAACATAACCAATGTGTCGCAGTACATACCATACAACGGCATAGTCGAGTTTTCCTCGATAGTTTCAAACCCCGCATTCCTGCATTTCGCGGTCAACGCAACGCCAGACGCCGCAACAGCGACGAGAATCACCTTCACGCTGAACAACACCAACAGGATAAACTACACGACGGTTACGGAAACGGAAACCATTTCACGGTTTGAACGCTACGTAAACCTGCAAAATTCGACAAACATAACAATACCTGTACCCGGGCACTATGTTTCGATTGACGCGCTAATAGAATGGAACAATATATCAGCGGACTTTAACCTGACCATATACAACTCGTCGCGGCTTTCCGTGGCGAACCAGAGCAAAAGAACGGATATGTTTAACGTGACGGGCCTTGGTTTCAACAGGATATTCTCGCGCTCCGCGGTTACGATAAACGAATTCAACAAAAGCTGGTTCGTTTCTGTTAAGGGCGACCCTCTTGTCTATTACAACCTGACGATAAAAATCAACACCGACAACAGCTGGCTGACAAGCTCTTTTGGAAACTACACAAGGCAGCTTGTCATAAACTCCACGCAGGACAATACGACAATAGATTTCAATGTGAGCGCGCCGCAGCTTTCGACGGACGGGATTTACAACGGCACAATAACGCTTCGCGCGGACACCGGCCATTACCTGATCATCCCGTTCGGCGTCAACGTCACAACACCAATGCTGGCGGTAAACAATACGCTTGCGAAGATACTGGTCTACGTAACAGACAACATGGGCTCGAACAAGACGCTGGATTACCTGCTGACGATAAATAATACGGGAAGCTATTCTCTGTCGCTGAACCATACGAACACGACATGGCTTAACGATTCAGCCGCGAACTCTGTGAGCTACAACTATTCTTTCGAAAGCCCGGTCACGGCGAAAAATTCCACGCTGCTCAGGATAAGATTAAACATAACGACGCAAACAATTTCAGCCGGCGAATCGCTTTATTACGGCTGGATAAAACTAAACGCGAGCAACGCGCACCCGTATTCGGAGTTCCTGATAAACATTACGCTAAACCTAACGAACAAACTCAACATAATAGTCAGCAACGTGGAGAACCAGACGGACAAGGGTGTGTGGATCAACCCGATAAATAAAACCGAGAACTACACCAAACTTGCAAGCACGGATCCTGTGTTCGTCAACGTCACTGTTAACGTAACGTACCAGAACGGGACTTTTGTGAGCACGCTGAACGGCACCAACTTCACACTGTGGCTCCAAAGCGATTTTCCGTACGAGGGTTCCAACCACACGCAGAACTTCACCAACGTTTCTGTGGCGAGCGTTTTGCGTGCCGTCGACAACAGCTACGTGCTGAATATTTCCATACCGTCAACGATAGCGGGCGGAAACTACTCTGTTTACGCAACGGTTATTGATGGACCAAGCTTCAGGAACGGCGGAACCGCGAAATTTAATTATCTTTACGTTAACAGCAGCGCACTGTTCATTGATGCGTACAACGGCACGCACGATGCGGATGAATTCTTCAACACGGGAAACAGGGACGTGTTTGTCAATGTTACAAACGTCGGCGGCGGCGCGCTGTTCAATGTTACGCTTGAATTGGGCCTTTCAGGATCGTGCGCAATGGCGAGCGGCTATTCCGGAATTTATCCGGTGGGCAACATCTCCGGGTTCAGGAGTTACACAAACACCTCAGCGACGTGGAAGGTCACGATAAACGCAAACTCGACATGCACTGCCACGATAACAGGCTCGGGGCCTTCCGGGGTTTGGATATTAAACGACACACTGATCTACGCATACAAAGGGACGACCATATCGTCCGGAAGCACGGGCGGCACGAGCGGGTCGGGCGGGGCTTCTACCGCGCTTGCGCTGGCGATAGCCACGGACAAGACGGCATATTTCAAGGCGAGCCCTGTAAATTTCAATTTCACCGTAACTAGCGGCGGGTCAAACGTGGACGGTTCGACGGTCAAGTTTAACATAACAGACCCGAACGGCGCGAAGGCCGCTGATTCGTCCTGCTCCACAACAACCGGAAAATGCTCCGGCTCTTTTTCGACTGACACCATCGGGACTTTCAAGATATCCGCGACTGCGACAAAGGACGGCTACACTTCGGCGGCGGCAACGAAAACGTTTGCCGTGGCAGGCCACAACGCAACCTTGCAGGCGTATACGAAATCGGTTTACGCGCTTCAGGGAAGCTCCAACACGACGCTGGTCACGGTAAGAAATACCGGTCTGTTCGACGCAAACGTGTCGCTGGCCATAAAAGACGTTGAAGGTGCGTGGTTCAACATAACGCCGCCCAGGATCCTGATAAGCGCTGGCCAGACCGCGGACTTCAACGTGAATTTCATCATACCGGCCAATGCAATTGTCAGGAATTACACTGCGAAATATTCCGTGGTCGCGGACACGGAAATAGCTGTTGAGTATTTCCACCTTGTCGTTGTCCCAACGGAAAAAACGAAGTCCGAAATAAACCAGACTGTACTGAACTATACCGATATCCTCGGGGCGCTTCAGGCGCGCCTTAACACTACAGCATTCCCGGCCATAAACAGCACGGAACTCGGGGTTGCCGGGGAAAAGATAAAACTCGCGGCCTCGCTGCTTTCGCAGGCGTCGGATTACCTGTCAAAAGGCGATTACATAAAAGCCAACGAGCTTGCTATAGAGGCCAAGCTCCTGATGGATGCGGCTGAGGCGCTGATAAAAACCGTGGAAGCTCAACAGGGCGGCAAAAGGCTTGAAAACGTGCTGTTTGTTGCCGGCGCTGTGGCGGTTGTGATTTTTGCCGGGCTGCTGGCCTACATGCTAATGCCTGAACCGGGCTATTCGCCGTCCAAAGGTTATACCGTGCCTGACCGGGCCGGGAAATTGGGCATGGCCAAGCAGAGGCTAAAAAGGATAGAAGACGCTGTGCGGGACGTTATCGACAGGGTAAAAGAATTTGTTGAAAAACTTTCTGGCAGGCAGGCGGAAGGCTACAAAGCCTTGGCGTGACAAAGGTATTAATCTGGGCGGGCACAATCTCTAACGGTAAGCATGGCCAAGAAATCATACTTTGTTTACAAGGACAGCATAACCGGAAAGATACGCAGGCGCCTGACCAACCCGATCCCGCAAAACGCGATCATAGAAAAATTAAGGAATATACCGGTTGACAGGCTGATCAAGGGTCCTGCGGGCGAAGCGAAAAAACAGATGCTTACATTCATGACCACGGCCTTCTCGCTGACCGCAGCTTTGTTCTGGAACGATGCGATAAAGGCCATGATAACCAGTTACATACCCAAGGAGGGGGGATGGCCCTACCTGATGGTTGCCGCGGTCATTGTTACGATAATAGCGGTGACATTCACATGGATGGTTTCAAAAGCGACCGAACGATAATTTTACAAAGTTGTTATTTTGCCGTGTCGATGCCAAGCTTTCTTTCCAAAAACTTCAGCGGCCTTAGTATGAAAAGTATTACGGCCGTCCCGGCGACTGCGATGTCATAACTTCCCATGCCGACCAGTATTCCTATGGCAGCGACGCTCCAGACACCGGCCGCTGTTGTAAGGCCGTGTTTCTCGCCGCGCTTTGACTGGTAGATTATCCCGCCGCCGATAAAACCTATGCCCGTAATTATTCCCGGAATTACGCGCGAAAAGTCCGCGGGGTCTCCTGAGCTCAGGCCTATTATGGTGAACAAACACGCGCCCAGCGAAACCAGCGCCTGCGTTCTTGTCCCGGCAGGGTTTTTGCTCAAACTTCGTTCCAGCCCTACCAGAATGCCCAGCACGGTTGACAGGATTATCTTCACCAACACGGCCTGGTCCAGAACCATAATTTTTTTTGTAATGCGTTTTATATAACTTCGCAACCGCCCGGGTATTTAACTCCGGAATGGTTTTATGATCTGTGCTGCCCACACTTCTCGTCACCTTTCGCGAATCGCTGGAGGCCTCGCTGGTTGTTGTGATTATCCTGAGTTACCTGATAAAAACCGGCCGCGGCAGGTATTCCAAGGTCGTTTTCCAGGGCGTAACCTACGGCATAGCGGCGAGCCTCGCGGTTGCGCTGCTTTTTTCAAGATTTGCCGGCGGCCTTGAAGGGGTCACGGAAGCGATCTTCGAAGGTTCCACAATGCTGGTCGCTTCCTTGCTGATATCCTCGCTGCTCATATGGGCGATGAAGCACTCCAACACGTCGCACAGGATAAAAAAGGATGTTGATGTAGCACTGGACAAAAGGCAGGAAATCGGTTTGCTGCTGCTGGCATTCGTCGCGGTTTTCCGCGAGGGCGTTGAGACCGTATTGTTTCTGGCAGCGGTAAGCTTTTCGGGCGGGCTCAGCCTTTTTGGCGGCTTGCTGGGAATGACGTCTGCGGTGGCCGTGGGCTACCTGTTTTTTGTGACCTCGGGAAAATTAAACCTGAAAATATTCTTCTTTGTCACCGGCATAATGCTTCTCCTGTTTTCCGCCGGCCTGTTCGCCAGCTTCGTGCACGAGTTCCAGGAGGCCGGGGTGATAAGCGTCCTTGTGCAGGAGGCCTGGAACACGGAACATATATTGAGTGAGCGCGGATTCGCAGGCTCGATTATGAAATCGCTGCTCGGCTATAACGCGAACCCGAGCGTCCTAGAAGTCGTGGCGTACCTGTCTTACATCGCGTTCGTGGGTTTTGTGTATTACAAGGTTAATCCGGCAAAAAACATAGCCGCGCTGGTGAAACGGTAACCGGTTGGTTACATCCTGTCAAGCGCGTCGATGCCCGCCAGGGCAAAGCATTTTCCCAGGACTGCAACAAAGGATTTCACCAGGTTCAGGCGGAAAGCCCTTGTTTTTCCCTCGGCTTGCAGGACAGGCGAGTCCTGGTAGAACCTGTTGAACAGCGCGCACAGGTTAAAGGCGTAACGGCAGATTTCCTGCGGAGCCAGGCCGGTTGCGGCCTTCTGCGCTGTTGCGGGGAAGTTCATCAGATTTTTTATTATCTCCGATTCCGTGTCCGTTACCGTGGCTGGCGCGGTTAATTTTGGAATCCGGCCGGCCTTTTCAAGTATCTTTACGGAACGCGCGTATGCGTATTGTAAATAAGGGGCCGTGTTGCCGTCTAAACGGAGCGATTCTTCTGTGTCAAAGGTTATCACGTTCTCACGGTCGACTTTGATCATTTCGTACCTCAGCGCCGAGCGGGCTATTTTCCGTGATGTTTCCCGCAGCCACGACTCTTCCGAGTCTGCGTTCCGTTTTTTTGTTTCCTCGTAGGCCTTTTTTTCCAGGACTGCAAGCACATCGTCCACGTTAACGAACAAGCCTTTGCGCCCGGACATATGGTAAGTTTCCGCCTGTTCAACCACACCCAGCTGTTCCGCGGTGTTCCTGCTTAATGCAACGACGCCGTAATCATAGTGATTGTAATCGATTTTCCGGCCGGCCGTCATTTCCAACGCAGCCGCAACAACGTCCTGCGCATAGGACTGCCTCACATCGACTATTGCCACGCTCTTGTCCGCGCCGCCGAAACCCTTTTTCGGTTTGCCGCCGGCCGACGTTATCCACGTTTTTCCGCCTGAGCCGAACAGTTTGTAGCTGAATTTGTCCTCCAATAACCCGTGTTTCCACATTGCGTACGCTATGTCCTTGCCCGTGTACAAAACCGTACCGTCGGAGCGGGACAGGATTTTGTCCGCGTTTTCCAGGTCTGCGAACTCCGGTCTGTCCGAGAGTTTCAACAGCCAGCAGCCCGCGTTCCTGCCGTCCGTTTCTTTGTAGACAGCGCCTGTCTTGCGGAGTTTTTGGAAGGCTTCCTCCCACATCTTTGACCGAAGCACTGCGGTTTCAGTCACCAGCAAATCAAAGCCTATTCCCATGCGTGAAAGCGTTTCCAGCTGGGCGCGCAGCACCTTTTCGACTATAGCGGCCGCGAGCTTTGACGTTTCATTACCGCCCCGTTCTATCTCCTTTATGATTTCGCCGCGCCTTTGCTGCAACTCCGGTTTTGTCCCGTAGACCTTGTTGACGCGCACGTAGACCTCGTTGCCGCAGTACTGGTCAAACTTCATGCTGGTCGTCATCGGTATGTTAAGGAACCTGAAGCCCACCAGCAGGTCCGCCAGCTGCGAGCCGCTGTCGTCTATGTAGCTGACCTCCTGCACCCGGTTGCCCGCGAATTTGAGCGTGCGCACTATGGAATCGCCCAGGCAGGAGTTCCTTATGTGGCCGACATGGAGCGCCTTGTTCGGGTTCACGGACGTGTGTTCGACTATCATTTTTTTGCCGCCCGGTTTCGGTTTTCCGTAGGCTTTTTTTACAGCCTCCCTGATCACAAACTGCGCGAGCCTCGCACGATTAAAGAAAAAATTAACGTAACCGCCTTTTGCCTCGATGCGCTCTATCACGGAATTTTTCGGCGGCTTCGTCCTTTGCACGATCTCTTCCGCTATCCTTGCCGGCGGTTTTTTCAACTGGCGGGCCAGACTAAAGCAAACGGTTGACGCCACATCGCCGAACGAAGGGTCGGGCGGGGATTCGAGCGTATTTTCTATGTTTTCCACTGGGATAAGTTTTTTTATCTCTTCGAAAATTTTGAGCATGATACCAAAACCTCAGTGTGAATGCGGACGCTGATTCGAGCCCGGACGACATGGAAAAAACGAATTTATC
>JACOVS010000045.1 GCA_016177205.1 Candidatus Aenigmatarchaeota archaeon | reverse complement strand
CGCGCAACAAAGCTTTCGCCCTTCACGACCTTTTCGATAATCTGGCCTTCGGTCAGGGCTTCCGTTTGCAGCAGCAATTCGTTGTGCCTTCTCGCGCCCTGCATCATCGCGCGCGTTACGATTTTTGCCTTTTTATTGAAAAGGAATGCGATCTGGCACAAGCCGAGATAAGAAAGGTCGGAAACAGAAATCATATTATTCCTTGAAGACTTGTTTAACGCCGCTTAAAAGCGTTTTTCAAGCAGGGTTCCGATAAAATTATTTTTTGCGGCCCGGCCCCAAAAATTCAAGCAAAATATCCGAAAAGGTTTTTGTCTGCACGCCAGCTATGTGCATCGCCAGCCTGCTGTAGGCTTTCGAAGCTTTGGAATTGGGCTTGTGCATCACAACAGGCCTCTTGTTTTGTATGGACGCGCGCACGCTTTTGTCCTCGGGAACGATTCCGATGATTTTTTCATTGAAGAACTCCTCTATCTCGCCGCTGTCCAGTTCATAACCGTCCTTATTTACCTTGTTAACAACCAACCCGAGGACCTTGCCGTTCACGCCTTTGATGGCCTTGTAAGTCTTGTACGCGTCCGCGATTGCTGGCGTTTCGGGGTTTGTAACAATGATGAATTCGCTGCACGCCTCTATTGAGGCGCGCGTGTCCGGCCCCAGCCCGGGCGCGCAGTCCATGATCACGTAATCCGATTCTCCGGCCAGCTTGTGCATGTGGTTTTTCAATTCGGATATGTCGACGTGCCTTTCCTTCAGCGAAAAGTCCGCTGGTATCACGCGCAGCCCGCTTTCGTGGACGTAAATTGCCTGGGGTATATAGGGGGCGTTTTCCATCATGTCCTGTATGGTAAATGGCGTGAAATTCATCCCGAGGTGAAGGCTTACGTTTGGCGTGTTCACGTTTGAATCAACCAAAACCACGGACTTGCCGAGCTTTGTGAGCGCAACGCCCAGATTGACCGCTGTGGTTGTTTTTCCAACCCCGCCCTTTCCCGAGAACACGCCTATAATTCTGCTCATCCGATCACTGTAATATCATTGTGGTGCAGCCTGAATAAATCTTTTAATCTTTGGCCCCTGATCTAAAGTTATGAGAGCCTGCGCTGTCCTGTCCGGCGGCAGTATGCCTGAACTGCTCCAAAAGGCCGCGGATGCGAAGCAACGCGGCGCGGACTTTGTCGAAATCCACCTGAATGCGGTCGACGATTACACAAGCCTGGAACTGATCGAAAGCTTCCCGCTGCCCGTGATAATATCCTGCGGCTACACGAAAAATCAGGAAACCATAAACGCCCTGAAGAAGGCCCTGAAATTCAGGACCGAATTTGTGGACATCGACCTGGCGTTTCCAAAGAGCTTTATAGAGGAAATATTTTTCAGCGCAAGGGCGAACGGGATAAAAACCATAGTCTCCTACTGCCCTGAAACGGTTCCCATGCAGAAAACCCTGAAAAGGGTGGTTGAGGACATGTCCGTGCTTTCCAAATACATCAAGATCGTCCTGCCCGGAAAAAACATGAGAGACCAGGCCTATTTTGATGCCGTGTTTGCAATTTCGGAAAAAACCGGCGCAAAACTCACCTTGATCGGTCCGTTTGAACCCGCGCCAGCTGACAAAAGAAATTTCATAGGCTACGGCAAAATCGAATCGTCAAGCCACAACAGGCATTTGCCGCACATAGAAGACGTGAAAAAATCCATAGTCGACAGCGTCAGATAGGCTTCTTGCTTTCGCTGTACCTGCACTTGCCGCAGGTAAACCTGTCCTTGTGCTCCGCCATCCACGTGCCTGCGCCGCATCGGGGGCAGGTCCTGTTTTTGTGCTTGCCTTCCTTGTACATTTTCCAATGCTGCAGCAACTTATGCTTTGGCATTTTCTTCCACCTTTTCCTCTTTTGCGGATTTTGAACGGGCCTTCACGATCTCAAGTCTTTTCTTGGGTATGAACTGGGGATCATCGTAAATCTTCACCCTGGCGCGCGCGTCCGATAACCCGAACTCGGTGATTATCTGGTCGACGAGAATCATCTTCTCTTCAACCCCGAAGTGGGACGCCACGCCCGCAACAACGTCCTTTCTGGAAGGCGTCGCGCCGGTTACTTTGATTTTTACCACGATCTCCCTTCTCTTTAACACCGGGTTGGCCTTTTCCGAAATTACTTCCATTTCCATTTAAATCACTTCACCAGTATGCAATACTTGCCAGGCGCTGTTATGCCCATGTGTTTCGCGATTGCGGAATTGTTCGGGTCGTTTACAATAACGATCCCCTTCCATGTCCAGGAAAAGCTTGTCCCCTTGCAAACAGGGCAAACGCCCTCCTTGACAAACCTGTGACAAGCCCTGCAAACCTTTTCCGCCATTCAAATCATCCCTTATTTTCTCCCGTAACTGGTGTTTGGTCCTTGGTTTCAGCCTTTTTAGCAGCCGCCCATTCCAGGACACCAAGACCGTTCTGGCGCATGGTCATTCCTATCTTATAATCGTTCTTGCCGATTGATACCGTTATTACGCGGGCTTTAACGCTGTCGCCTTCCTTTACAGTCCTCTTTGAATCTTTGCCCAAAAATATCGAGTTTTTGGAGTCGTATGAAACGAAGTCGTCCATTACCTGTGAAATGTGGACTAAACCGTCCAAGGGTCCCATCCTCACGAAAGCGCCGAACTCGGTTATGTCTATCACTTCGCCGCCCACTACCTCGTACATTGTCGGGTAATAAACCAGGACATCGAATGTGGCAACGTAATGTATCGAGCCGTCGCCCGGCAGCAATCTGCCTTCGCCCACGCTTTCCACGTTTGTAATCGCAACTATCACGCCCGTTTCCTTGTCCATGACGCCTTCCATCTGCTCTTGCAGGCTCTGCTTCACCGCCTTCTTTATAGGCATGCCAAGCTTTGCCGGTGGCACCCGGACAACGTCCTCAACCGTAAGCAATTTGTACATAGTCGCACCTAAAGCGTGAAAGCCAGCCAAACAGAAGCAATGAAAACCATGGGTTTTCAATGATTTGACCTGTGTGTCGCGATTGAAATTAGTCATTTAAGCTTTATAAAGTTAGGTATAACGCCTTCTCTGGTTTCTTTCCCTTAAAACGAGTTGGGTGTCGTTAGGTATGAAGCTGGCCTTAGGGTTCGTTTTCTTTTCCCTTAGGGCTTTTCAAAGCTTTTTCTTTCCCTGTAGGAAACTTTAGTTTCCTACACGCGAAAATCCAATAGATTTTCGCTGTTAAGCCTTTCTTTTTTTAAAAAGAAAGGCTTATTTGAACGCCTTCATCGCCGCTTTTATCAGCTTTTTCGCCTCTTCCGCATTTTTCCAGCCCGCCACCTTTACCCATTTGCCCTTTTCCAGCGCTTTATACTGCTCGAAGAAATGGGCCATTTCTTTTAGTATGTGCTTCGGAATCGTTTCCATGCCCGTCATTTCGTCGTAACGCGCATCGTCCACAGGAACGGCTAAAACCTTTTCGTCGGTGCCTTTATTGTCTTCTGTGATAAGCACTGCCACAGGCCTTGCGTTAATCACGCAACCCGCGAAACTGGGCTCGTCAACCAGGACGATTACATCAAGCGGGTCGCCGTCGCCGCATAATGTTCTCGGAACAAAACCGTAATCGCCCATGTAGTGGAATGGCGAACGTAAAACACGGTCCAAAAAGAAGACTCCCTTTTCCTTGTCATACTCGTATTTATTCCTCGAACCTTTTGGAACCTCAACAACCACATTAATTTCATCCGGCGTTTTTTTTCCGGTGTCGAGGTCTTTAAGCATGTTCATTTTATCTTATCTCACGGCCAAACATTAAATACCTTTTTTCCCTTAAATATCCTGACAGGAAACCCTTTCCGGCGCACCTTTCCCGCAATTTCCTGTCCTGCGTTATTAGCACGCTTTCGGAATCGCACAGTTCCATAAGGGAAGAATCCCCCGTGCTTTCCGTTTTCACAGCCCTTATGCCGTTTTTTGCGGACAGTTGAAGAACCAGCCTGGCCGCCAGCGACGCCCTGCCCCTTCCCTTGGAAATCTCCCTCATTTCGGACATGACTGAATTCGAGGTTACCAGTTCGGATTTTGGAAACGTTTCTTTTATCTGGCCGAAAATATCCGCCCTGCTTCTGGCCGCCTCGATCAGCACGCTCGCGTCAAGAATTATCCTTTTTAATTTCATTGAAGTCACACGTGTTTTTTTGTCCGGTTGGAAATAAATTTCTTAATCTCCACAGCGGGTATGATAAGGAAAGACACCAGCACGGTTTCTGCCATTTCACCCGCGGACAGGGGCACGGTCTCGAATATGGGATCCAGCACGGGCAGGTATATGACAGCCAGCTGCAGCGCAACGGACAGGATTATCGCGACGGCCAAATACCTGTTTGCCGCCCCCGCCTTCAATAGCGATTTGTCCGATTGTGAATTCAGGGCGTGGAACAGCTGGAAAAACACGATTGTCGTGAATGCGATTGTCTGTGCCTTATGGGTGTCGGGCAGGTAGCTCAAAAACATGTACAACGTGCCTGCGGACATCGCAACGCCGACAAAGATTATATCAAGTATCGTTTTCCTGTTGATTATCTCCTCTTTCCTGTCCCTCGGCTTCCGTTCCATTATGTCCCTTTCCGCGGGCTGCACGCCCAGTGCCAGCGCCGGCAGGCCGTCTGTCAGCAAATTCATCCACAGTATCTGGACCGCTGCCAGCGGCAAAGGGAGGCCCTGCATTATCGTGGATCCCAGCAGTATGGAAAAAAACACTGTGAGAACTTCGCCCGTGTTGCACGACAAAAGGTAAAAAATGAATTTCCTTATATTGTCGTATATTCCTCGGCCTTCCCTCACAGCGCTCACTATAGTCGCAAAGTTGTCGTCGGTTAAAACCATGGTCGAAGCTTCTTTCGAGACGTCTGTTCCGGTTATCCCCATCGCGACTCCTATATCCGCCATCCTTAATGCGGGCGCGTCGTTTACTCCGTCGCCGGTCATAGCGACCACTTCACCGCTCTTCTGCAGCGCCCTGACTATCCTGGTCTTGTGCTGCGGCGACATTCTCGCATAAACATAAACGCTGCCAGCGATTTTTTCGAATTCCTCGTCGCTTAACGCGTCCAATTCGGCGCCCGTTATCGCGCGGCCTTCAGGGAAATCCAGTTCCTTCGCTATCGCCACAGCGGTTATCTTGTGGTCTCCCGTGATCATGACAGCCCTTATGCCCGCCTTTTTGCAGGTTTCAATTGATCCTTTGGCTTCCGGCCTTGGAGGGTCTATCATTCCCACAAGGCCCAGGAAAACAAGGCCCGACTCTATATCCTTCTCGTTGTAGCCCGCGGCGTCGTATTTCTTGTAAGCGACCGCTATTATCCTAAGCGCCTCGGAGGCCATCGATTCGTTGATCCTGATTATTTCCGATTTCCGTTTGCCCGAAAATTTTACTTCCTTTCCGCCTTTGAGCTCTTTCCCGCAAAGCTCCAGAACAACGTCCACTGCGCCCTTTGTGAAAACGGCCTGCCCCCCTTCCGGTGTGGACGTAACAACGCTCATCCTTTTTCTTTCCGAGTCAAAGACCACCTCAAATTTCCTTTCATATTCCTTGTCCAGGTTTTCCCTGTAAAGCCCGGCTTTTGCGCCCGCGACCAGCATCGAAATTTCTGTCGGGTCGCCGACCCTGTTCTGTTCGGTCCCGGTTGTGGAAAGTGCCGCGTTATTGCAAAGTGCGCCGGCTTTCAGCAGCAACTCCAGACCCTTGTCAATCGCAACCTCTTTTCCTTCGGTGAAAAACTTCCCTTCAGCGCCGTAACCGCTGCCGCTTACTTCGTAGGTTCTAGAGGGTGTGTACACTTTTCTTATTGTCATTTCATTTTCCGTCAGGGTTCCGGTCTTGTCGCTGACTATTACTGTTACAGCCCCGAGCGTCTCGACCGCGGGCAGCTTCCGGACAATGGCGTTCTGCTTTGACATCCTGAACACGCCCAGTGCCAGCGATGTCGTAACAACGGCTGGCAAACCCTCGGGAATCGCAGCAACGGCCAGCGAAACGGACGCCAAAAACATCTCGAATTCGTCGTTGCCTCCGTAAACGCCGAGGGCAAAGATAACGGCGATGATCGCAAAAATTACCTTGGCCATGTGCCTGCCGAACACGTCAAGCCTTTCCTGCAAAGGAGTTTTAACCGTCCTGTCATCCTGGATAAGGTCCGCTATTTTTCCTATTTCGGTATTCATGCCTGTTTTCTCAACAACAAACTTCGCACGGCCGTACGTTATCGACGTGCCCATGAAAACCCTGTTCGTCCTTTCCGCGACAGGGACGCTTCCCCCGACATCCGCATCAACGGATTTCTCGACTGGAAAAGATTCGCCTGTCAGCGACGATTCATCGGCACGGAGGCTGAACGACTCCAAGATCAGGCCGTCCGCAGGGACTTTGTCACCGGCTTCCAGGACAACCAAGTCGCCCGGAACTATTTCAAAAGCGCTTACCACGGTTTCTTTCCCGTCCCGCACAACCTTGGCGGCAGGGCTGATTATTTTTTTCAGGGCATCCAGCGATTTCTCAGCCCTGTACTCCTGCACGAATCCGAGCATGGCGTTGAGGATTACTATCGAAGTTATGGCCGCGGCATCAATGACCTCGCCCAGAAAGAATGAGACCGCTGCCGCGGCCATGAGTATTATTATCAGTATGCTCGAAAACTGTTCCAGAAAAAGCTGCACCGGGTTTTTGCCCTTTTTTTCCCTGAGCCTGTTCCGGCCAAATTCAACCAGCAGCCCGGAAGCGCGCGCGGATTCGAGCCCCTGGTAATTTTTATCGTATCTCATCTGAATTTTTTTCAATTTTCGTACATTAAAGCTTTGTTTTCTTTTCCCGGTTCTTTCAAAGGTTGTTTATTAATTGAGGCCGGATAAAATTAGTCACAGGTATGAGCTTAATTGACGGCCTGGTAGTGGTGTCCGGGCTTGTTATATTCGAGATCGTTGTCAGCATAGACAACGCGATAATCAACGCGCATGTCCTCAGGTCCATGGCCGAAAAATGGAGGAAATTTTTCCTGCTTTTTGGAATCCTAACCGCCGTCCTTCTGATGAGGCTGGTCCTTCCCCTGTTAATGGTGTGGCTGCTGGTTCCGGACATCTCGCTTGACGGAATGGCCAAACTTTTCACCGAGGACGGTTCGCTCGCCCACGACGCCATAGAGCAGCAGAAATATCTCATACTGTCTTTCGGCGGCATGTTCCTTTTGCTCGTGTATTTCCACTGGTTGTTCATGGAAAAGAAGCGGCCGCTGTTTGCCCATGAAAGGCTGCTGAAAAACCACGACGTCTGGTTCTTTGCCTTTGCGGCCATACTCCTGGTGGCGGTCATGTATCTCGCACGCTCAAGCCCGCCAATGATGATTACGACTGCGATGGGCAGCGCAGGCTTTTTCATACTGTACGGTTTCAAGGAAAGCGCGGAGAAAAAAGAGGAAAGCATGGCCAATACCGAAGCGCCGGACGTTTCCAGGTTCCTGTACCTGGAGGTCCTGGACATGATTTTCAGCTTTGACAGCGTTATAGGCGCCTTTGCCTTTACCACAAACCTGCTTTACATATTCCTCGGCCTTGGAGCAGGGGCGCTGGCTTTGCGCGAGCTTACTATCATGGGAATAAAAAAGATCTCCGGATACGTCTGGCTTAAAAACGGCGCGATGACCTCCATAGCGTTCCTTGGAATTTTCATGCTCCTGGAAAGCTTCAACCTGGAAGTGCCGAAATCCCTGCCCACTCTCGTGACCTTGTCAATAGTAGGCTACGCCTTTTATATGTCAAACAAGAATCTGAAAAAAATCAAACAGACATCACGCTGATCCCGTTTTCCATGATTTCAAACGGGTGTATGTCAGTTGAATGGTTCGTATCGCGCATCTTCCTTATCAGCAGGCTCCTCTTGTACTTGGTAAGGGTCATGTACTGGAGAACGACAACCGCGTCCGCGGCAAACTCTATGAC
Organism: Candidatus Aenigmatarchaeota archaeon; assembly: GCA_016177205.1. Classification (GTDB taxonomy): domain Archaea; phylum Aenigmatarchaeota; class Aenigmatarchaeia; order JACPZZ01; family JACPZZ01; genus JACPZZ01. The sequence goes on along the minus strand of JACOVS010000045.1, from coordinate 553 downwards.
GCCGTAACGGCTCAGCGACTGGGAATCTTCCGGTATTTCGGCTGTGATAACGACCGTTGTTCCCAGGTCCTTTAGCCTGCGAAGGGTTTTGAAAAGTAGTTTTCTCATTTCCAGTTGTTTGTCAATGTACATCTCAAACATGCTCACCGAATCTATGACTATCCTTTTCGCGTGCAGCGCCTGTATCTCCTTTTCCAACATAGTCACGAGCGTGTCTATCGAGAACGGTTCGACCTCTATGATTTTCATAAGCCCCTTGTTTTCAAGCTCCTCCATGTTCCATCCGAACCTCGTACCGTGGTTCCTTATGCTGCGCGACGTTTCTTCTGTAGTGACAAGTATTCCGGGTTCCCTGTAGAGTTTCGCGCCCCCGTAAAGAAATTGGGTTATGAATGTCGTTTTTCCCGCGCCCGTTTTTCCTGTAACGAGCACGGCGGAATTCCTGACAAAACCGCCTTCGACCAGCTCGTCCAGGCCGTTTATCCCTGTTGGTGCCCGCTCAATCGCCATTTGCACATCCCAATTGTAAAATTGTATTTGCGTGGTATATATT
>JACOVS010000044.1 GCA_016177205.1 Candidatus Aenigmatarchaeota archaeon | reverse complement strand
GGTAAATATTTTGCCTAGCGATTCTATAACCTACAGTTTTAACTCTGGTATATATTGTAATATAACTACGGGTGACGCTTCTTCGACTATGAGATTGTGGAAAAATACCTCACTAATTTCTACCAGTCAGGGCAACGTAACTGTAAACATTGTCAATCATGCGGGTATACATAATTTCACATGTGCATACTCTGAATCCCAGAATTTTTCGGAGCTTACAAGTTACAATAACATACTAATCGTGCAAAAAGCCGTCCCCGTTATAAACCTTACCTTGGATATGGCCGAAGCTAATTTAACAGTAGCAAAGTGCCACACTCTTAATGTGACTGCATGGGTTGGTACAGTACAAGGTAGTATCAATATACACAAAGAAAATGGCACACACAACATAAATCCTGTTAATGGATCAGCTAATGTAACTTTCACCGTCCAGAACTGCGAGGTTTCTGGAATTACACTTAATTTCACGGCCTATTATCCGCAGAACCAGAATTATTCTGCTGCAAATAAAACCTATTTTGCATTTGTCGATTCTTCAAAACCTGTTTACTTTGATAACATAAGCGATGTGCAATCTTCGGTATCACAAGATAATTTCAGTGTCAATTTCACGATAAAGTGGTCGGATAACATCAATATTAGCATAGCATTTTTGGAGGCTAATTTTTCTGGAAATTCAATAAATTTAACCATGTCTGGTTTTGATTATTTCTACCACAACACATCGGTGAGCAGTGGGTTATACACCTATAGATTTATGGCAAACGACACGACGGACCTGTGGAATACCAGCGGATACTTTTTGTTTTCCATTTCGTTTTCGCCTCCTACGAACCCGCCGCCAAGCGGCGGCGGAGGTGGTGGGGGCGACGGTTCCGGCGGTTTTCCGACAACGACCACAACAACCACAACTACAACGACAGCCATCACCGCGACAACGGTTGCGGTGATAAAAGTTGAGCCCGTGACCCCTGCCGTAAATACGGAATGGCCTTCTAGTGAAATTTATGACAATACCCAGACAAACGTAACAACCAGCGAAACCGTTTCAAACCTTATGACAGGCGCGGTTTTTGTAGGCAGGAACCCATTCATGGCAACGGTGTCGTTGGTCATTTTGGGCATAATATCCGCAAATTATCTGTCGAGGAATAATAGATTATTCAAGGCATCTAAACGCCTGCTAAAAAAGTTTATTAAAAGAATCACCTATTTGTTTAATAGACTGCTGGTTACCGATGCATAGCTTGAGAAGGGCCAAAATGCATAATGTTTCCATACTTATCGTCGGGGCTAACGGTTTTGTAGGCGGGCATCTGTTAAAAAAATTCTATGACATGGGACATGTTGGCGTGCGCTGCCTAATACGCAGACCTTCTGAAGCGGTTAACCAGCTTTGCCGTGATGTGAGGATAGGCGATCTCAGGGACAAGAATTCGATACGAGATATTGCAAAGAATATTGATGTAGTTTTCCATCTGGCGACCGTTGGCAACATAAACGCCGTTTTGCCCGAAGAATATGAAAAATACAGGCTGAACAACGTGACAGGCACTAAAAATCTGCTTGAGGAATGCGTTAAAGGCGGGGTAAAGAAATTCATATATTTTAGCAGTTTGGCGGTGTACGGCAGCGCAAAGGGGCCTTTGATAACGGAGAGCATGACCTGCAAACCGGAGACCCCGTACGAAAAAACAAAATACGAATGCGAAAAACTTGTTGAAAAATTTTGCGGAAAACATGAGATATCATTTTCCATATTGAGGCCCTCGGCAATTTACGGCAGAGGGGGTAAAAGCGATATAAGAAGGCTGGCAGGCTTCGTGAAATTGGGAATAATTCCCATTGCAGGGGATGGTCGAAATCTGGTTCACGTGACTCATGTCGATGACGTTATTGATGCAGCGGTGAAAGCTTCCAAGGCCGGTAAAAGCGGTATTTACATCTTGAATTCGGAATCCTTGCCCTTAAACGAAATTATCGAGATAGTGGGAAAAGGCAGGAGAATAATAAAATTGAAAATTCCTGTGTCTGCGATACGGGAGTTTTTAAGGGTTTTAGAGCCCGTCTTGGGTGCAATGGGAATCGCACCGCCCATCAGCGCGAGCAGAATAGAAAGGTTTTCATCCGCCAGAACATACTCAATTAAATTGGCGGAAAAGGAGCTGGGTTTTAAGCCGCGGAGACATCTCAAAAGCAGCGTTTATTAGCCTTGGGTGACGAGTATAACTATGAAACAAAAGTTTTCTGTTATTATCGTTTCCGATAACGAAAGCAATACGGGTAAGCTAGTTAGTGCGGTGGCGACATGCGGATATGGCGGGAATTTTGTTCTAAACAAGATTTTTGTCGTGACCTGCGGAAACACGGATATAGACGGAAATGAAGTTGTTATAGTTATCAAGGAGGCGGTCAGGGAAGGCAAAGCTTCGGCCATAAACAAGGCGTTGAAACTTGTAGAAGACGACATAATCGTTTTGGCGAGCGCTGACATCAGCATTAACGACGATACTATACAGAATTTGTTGCGTCCGTTATCCGACCTGTCAATAGGTATGTCGTGCGGCAGGCCGTTTTCAAATGACGATCCAAAAACCTTTGTGGGGTTTTTGAATTCTATGGTATGGAATCTACATCATTTTGTTTCTGTGGTTGTTCCGAAAGGTGGTGAGCTGGTGGCGTTCAGAAAAATCATGTCCGAAATACCAAGAGACATTGCTGCGGATGAGGCTTACATAGAATCCGAAATTGCTAGGCGCGGCTATGGGATAGCGTACGTGCCTTCTGCCATAACAGGCAATTACGGGCCTGTAACTTTGCCGGATTTTATAACGCAGAGACGGAGGATATTTTCCGGCCATTTGCAAGTCAGGAATTTGAACGGTTATACGGTGTCTACCGCAAACTACAAAATTGTTCTAAAAGCTCTGATGAAATACCTGGAACTTGGTCCAAAAAATTTAAAATCGCTGGTCCGGATGTCGACTGCGATTGTTGTCGAAGCTTATTCCAGATTTCTGGGGTTTCTGGATTATTATACCAACAACGTGATGTTCGTGTGGCCGCGTTACAAAAGAGGTGATGAAAATGTTAGAATTGATTCCACGCATAGCCAAGTACAACCTGTTTAGGGAATTCGGCCTGGCAAAACCCTTGCCGACCAATATTACTGTGACCGTTACTGATATATGCAATTTCATGTGCAAAACATGCAATATTGGAAAACTTTATACCGAACACCCGGAGATAGCGAAAAACGAACTTTCTGCGGAAGAGTATGGAAGGATTTTTAATAACATAGGAAGGGTGTTTTGGATAACGATGACCGGTGGCGAGCCTTTTTTCCGCAGGGACCTTGCGGATATCGCAGCCGGCATCTACAAAAATTCCGAGCCCAGGTTTATGACCATTCCTACCAATGGTTACGTGCCTAAAAAGATCGCCGGCGATGTCGAGCGCATACTTTCGGAGTGCGAAAAAATGCGGCTCATTGTTAACCTGTCTTTGGACGGTTTGGGAAGCGAGCACGATGAAATCAGGGGTATGAAAGACAGTTTCGAGCGGGTGCTGGAGTCTTATTTTGCCTTGCGGGATTTGAAAAACGACCGGTTATCAATAGGGGTGAATACCGTGATCTCTAAGTTCAACATAGATAAATTGGGTGAAATCGCGGCATTTGTGGGAAGCGAATTAAAGCCGGACTCGTTCATTGCCGAGGTCGCGGAAAACAGGTCCAACCTGTACAATGAAAAGGACGATATAAGATCGGAAAATTACGGCAAGGTTCTGAGGGCCTTGATCAGGCAGAACAACAGTCCCAGAACGTCAACGGCCGCGATCATAAGACTTGCCAGGGGCGTATTTTACAGGGCGCTGATATCCGGAAAACCCCACAGGTGCTTTGCGGGCTTTGCTTCCGCGTGCATAATGCCCAAAGGCGATGTGTGGCTGAGCTGCGTTAAAAGATCGTCCATAGGAAACTTAAGGGACGTTAATTATGACTTTCGTTCCCTATGGTTTTCAGAAAAGGCCGGAATCATGAGAAACGAGTTAAAAAAACCGTGCAGCTGCATGCTGGCAAACGCCCACTATACAAACCTTTTGTGCAATCCCGCGAAGTTGTTAACGGTTGTGAAGCAGTGATTTATAAGGCGAAAATGCGTATAAGAAATTGAGTGGCTCCATGGTGGTAATAAACCAGTGGGAAATAAACAACTTGGTTTTGTTGTCTGCTTTACTTGTAGTTGCAATCGCCGGCGTTACGGTGCTGGTCATTGGTTCCGCGCAAAACAACGCGAATTTGGCACCTGTCGAAACGTTAGTTTCATACGGATTTCGGGCAGGAGAGGAGTTGAATTCGTGGGAGGAGAATGATGCCGGCTGGGTGGTTGGGCCTGTGTCAGGCAAAAGCGGCATTGTAGTGCTCCATCCGGTTTCGGTTAAGGAGACCAGGTACGTCCAAAAGAAAGTTTTATTGCCCGCAAGCGGCGCCTACAAGCTGCAGGTGGTTGCTGCCAACATAGCGGGCGCGGCGGAGTTTGCAGGGTCCGCGGGCTGCGATGATTCCTTTGTTGTGCTGTCCGCAGGGGCCGAAAAAGACGTGAACAGGCAGGAATTTCTTGTAAATTCGGCTGACGGCTGGAAAACGCTGTCGTTGGACATTTCCCGGTTCGCGGGCCGGGAAGTAACGGTCAGGGTTGAAGGAATGGCGGGGGGACCTTGCGGGGACTGGGCCGGAGAGTGGAGCGCCGTGGACAGCATCGAGATAATAAAACTATAAATAAGCAGATGCGCAATATCGTATTATCGGGTAAGACGCATGATGGAAAAGCTTTTTGAAATTTTAGACCGCTTTAAGCTTATGATCGGCATAAAGCGCAAAGTGACCAGATGGTCTGGTAAAGAATAAAACCGCTCCGCAAATTTATAGTCTTTTACTTATCTCTTTGTTTATGCTGGCCCGAAAATTATATTATCTGCGGCAGGTAATGAAAAACCAGTGGATCAAAAAAAAAGAGCTGGGAAAACTGCAGGACGCAATGCTGCGCAGGCTGATCCTGCATTCTTATAAAAACGTCCCATTTTACAGGAAATTATGGGATGCGCATTCTGTAAACATCAGTAAAATCAAAACTGCGGAAGACCTTGATAAACTGCCTATAGTTACCAAACAGGATGTGTTAAAAAACCGGAATTCCATGATCGCTGTAAATTACCGGAAAACGCATGAAATAGGAAATTTTACAACCAGGGCAACCTCCGGAACCTCCGGAAACCCGGTGGAGGTTATATTCGACGAAAGGGCAAACGACTACCTCGAAGCCGTGTACCTGAGAGGCCTGCTGGCCGCCGGCTACAGGCCATGGACGCCCCTTGTTTATTACTGGTGGACTAATTTTGAAAGCAGGATTTACAACAGGTTCGGACTCATGAACAAGGTGCGCATACCGTGCAGCCTGACCGAAGACGACCAGCTGAAAATGCTGCAAAACAAAAACACCGGCTACATTTACTATTATGGCGGCATCCTGCATTCTATAGCGCAAAAAATGCTGCACCTCGGCATTAATATCGATGCGCAAATGGTCGTAACGCACGCGGAGCTGGTCACAAACCGGATGAGAAAAACAATAAGCAAGGCCTTTGGAGTGGAACCGTTCGACCAGTATGGGACTACGGAATTCAACAGGCTGGCCTGGCAGTGCGAACAAAGGGAAAATTACCATGTCGACGCGGACAGTATAGCACTGGAGCTAAGCGACGACAACACTGCGATAGTTACCGGCATGGCAAATTACATATTGCCGTTGATAAGGTACGATATGGGCGATGTGCTGGAAATTTCCGGTGAAGGGTGCCCATGCGGCAGGACATTGCCGACGATAAAGAACATCTGCGGCAGAAAAGAGGATGTTATCAAACTGAAATCCGGAAAGGCATTCGCGGCCTCGGTGATTGCCGACGAGATAGCAAAATTCAAGGACGTGTACAAGTTTTCAGCGATTTATAACGGAAACAACAGGTTCTATATCAAACTGGCTCCTTTCACAGGCCATGAAAATCTTGAAGAGGCCATGGAAAAATCGCTTACAGGCAGGCTTAAAGAGGACGTGAAGGTCAGGATAAAAATATTGGACGAGATAGCCAAATCGAAGCGGGGGAAGAGAAAGCTTGTATCAGTGGAAATCCCATAAAACCGGAAACAGAAAACCGGACGGCAAAACGGAAATAAAGCTGTTCATTTTCTTTTTCTTTGTGTATTCCCTTTTTATTCACTGGGCCGGGTGGAACGAGTATTCAAGGTTAGACCTGACCCGGGCTATCGTGGACGAAGGGCGCTTTGAGATAGACGCTTACCAAAATAACACCGGAGATAGCGCCTACTATAAAGGGCATTACTACTCTGATAAAGCGCCGGGGATGTCGTTTCTGGGCGCGCCTGTTTACTTTTTAGCCAAACAGGCATTCAACGACCGTTACCAGCCTACGTATATAGCAGAGAGGGTGACATTCCAAAAAAACGCGTACACGGGTTATAACCTGTCCAAAATTGAAAACCTGACATCATTCATAGCGACCACAACAAACCTGACACCAAGCGAATTGGAATTAAATTCGATGGCGTTGATAACGATTCTTACATCCGTTTTATTCTCCTCGTTGAGCGTTGTGGTTATCTACAGGCTGTCGAAGTTTTTCCTGGCGCGCGAAAACCAAAGGATGCTGGCGGTTTTTGCCTACGGGCTGGGAACTTTGACATTTCCTTACGCGCTGGTGTTTTTCGAGCACTCGACAGCAACGTTTTTTGCATTGCTGTCGTTTTATCTTTTGTTTGCGCAGAAAAACAAGCCGGACAATAAAAGGTTGCTGCTTGCCGGCGTATGCTCGGGAGTAGGTGTGACAGTTTCCTACGTTAATATCCTTGTCCTCCTGCCCACGTTATTTTATTCGGCGCTATTATATAGAAAAAGCCTGTTCCGAAACCTGGCTGTTATCCTGGCCGGGCTTCTGGCAGGCCTGTTGCCGCTGATCTTTTACAACCTGGCCGTGTTTGGCGGACCCGCAGAAACCGCTTATAATTATGTGGCAGTTTCCGAGAAACCGATTAAAATTCTATTATTCGATCCGTCAGGCCCGGAAACGGGCAAGTATGAGCGGGCGGTAACCCTGTTCGACGTGAAGCCGTTGAGGTTAAACGCTGTGGCACCGAGGCTTTTATTCATGCCTTACAGGGGGCTTTTCTTTTATTATCCCATTCTTCTGTTTTCATTAATTGGACTTTACCAGATGAGAAAGCGGAACAAAAAAGAAGCCGTAACCGTGTTGCTGATGTTTGTTTTTGTGTTGTTGTTCAACACGTTTTACGGCGTGTGGTGGGGCGGCGGGTCTTTCGGGCCGAGATACATGACCGTGCTGATGCCGTTCCTGATGATTCCCATGTTTGTTGCAATCGGCAACATGAGAAGCAAGATTATCCGGTTTATTTTCCTGTTGCTTCTGGCGGTTTCCGTATTTCACAATTTTCTGGGTGCCCAGCCCTTCGAAGGCTTCAAATTCGAAAGCGACGAGGACCATAATGCCAGGTTGAACAGCTTCAAGGACATAGGAAACCCGTTATACGAGCATTACCTGCCCCTGTTTCTTGACCACGGGCCGAGGTCGCATATGGTGGAAAATATCTTTGACGGAACCCCGGGCATGGATATCAGAGATTTGACCCCGGTGGTAAAGCAGGGAAAACTGCCGGCAACACCGCTGGCAGGCCTGATTTTATTGGATCTGGGACTTGTCCCGCTGGTTTTTGTGGTTTTGGTATTTGTTGTTTTATTCAGACGCGATAAAAACAAGACGTTATCAAAAAACAGAAGCGCGCTGGTGATAACGATCTTTCTGGTCGTTCTGCTTGCCCAATTTAAAACCAGTGCGTTATTTTACTCTAACAATTGGAATGGGCAGGGCATAAACGAAACAGGCAGGTGGCTGGCGGTTAATGGCACAATTTATTATTATTCACCTGTGGATGAAACGTTCATGTTTAACCTGACCGCAACGTCCTTCAAAAAAACACGCGCCGTGGACGTTGTTGCGAATGGAAAACCGATTGGCGTGTATGAAATATCACCCCAAACGGTGAATATAATCACGGATAAAATAGAGGCCAAATCCGGGGAGAACGTTCTAAAGCTGAATTCGCTTGACGGGTGCGATGTTCCCTACGCGGAAAATGTATCCGAGGACAAGCGATGTTTAAGCGTCAATATACTGAGTATGCAAAAAATATTTGTAGAAAATGAAGAGCTTGTCATATACGCAAAGAACTGGTACCTCCCTGAGGAAAACGGAAGGTGGATGTCGGGAAATTCCACAATCTTTATAGCACGGGCTAAAGACGAGATTCTGTCCGTGAGTTTGTATCTGGCGGGATACGCGGAAACGCCTGTGTCCATGACCCTTAACGGGGAGCTTATTTATTCGGCAACGCTGGCGTCCCATACAACGTTGGTAACGCTGGGCGAATTGAGTTTCAAACGCGGTGTGAACGAATTCAGGATAATTCCGGCGGGGGGTTGCGAGATTCCGGCGATGAAGGAAAATTCCATCGATACCAGGTGCCTGAGCGTGTTTCTGGGTGGTTTGAATGTCAGCAGACAGTAACATCAGTCTGGCGGACAGGATTGTAAAAAATTGGTATGTTATAATCCCCTTTATTGCGGGATTGGCGCTTCTCGGCCAGGAAATAAACTCCTATGATGCGTACAACCACATGTTATTTGCGAAGCACTACCGTAACGACTGGTTTTCCCTGATTGATGCGCAGACAGGCGGCGGCCTTGACATGCGGAGCTACCCGCCTCTGGTATTCCAGCTCATCGCCGCAATTTCCTTTATAACAGGATACGAATGGGCTTACAGGCTGGTATTTCTGGTATTCTGGTCCGTGCTGGCCTATTACTCTTCCGCGTTTTTCCAGGAATATTCCGGAAAAAAGGAAGTCCCTTTCTGGCTGTTGTATACGGCCGTATTTTTTGGCGTGGGCCTGCTGAAATCCATATTCATTTTTGGCCAGGTTACAACCGTGGCCGGTTTTGCGTTTGGTTTTATGGCGCTTTACCATTATCACAGGTTTTTAACAAATCCCGGCAAAAAGGATCTGGCTTTGTCATTGACATCCCTTGCCCTGGTGGCATTTTCCCACCATTTCTCGCTGATAGTCATAGCCATTGTTTTGTTCGTTATTACGATGATGGAGTCCGGGAAAATCGCGGCCTTTTCCAGGCGTTTCGCTCCTGTTTATTTCCTGGTTTTTACCATAGTTTTTGTACCAACATTATGGCCTTTTATCAGCGCGATGCTGGAAAAAGACGCGGTGCCGGGCATTGAAATACCCCATTCTTCGAGAGATCCGCTGGGTTCCGGGTTTAGCTATGACCAGTGGATACTGACCACCTACGGCCTTTCAGGCATTTTTGTCATACTGCCTCTGATGGGCAGGTATTTGCAGGCGGGCGATTTCAGGAAACACCTTAAGCTATATTTAATAGCCGCAGTTCTTTTTTTATTTTCCATTGGAAGAGCGACACCCATAAACAAAATCGTATTCGGCGGCATGGAGCACTGGCTGACCTATGACAGGTTTTCTTTATTTTCATCCCTGATACTCACGTCAATAATGGCAAGCGTAGCATACGGCCTCGTGTCCCATAAGGCGGCGAACAAGAAGGCGGTTTTGGCGGTGCTGATGGTTTTTTACCTGGCGGCCAATGCAGGCATGCTCGGCCATTCAAGGGAAATTTTTTCCATATATCCGGACAGCGTTAAGTTTGAAAACACAACAGCCGTAATTGTGGACTTCTTAAATAACGAGGCGAACAAATCCTACAGGTACCAGACGTTCGGGTATGGAAACCTCATAAGCAATTTGTTCCTGCTGACCGAAAATCCCACGCTGGACACAAATTATTTCACAGGCCAAAAAATAACGTGGGTGAGGGAGGCCGGGATAGCGGAAATAGACACCATTAAGCAATTCGGGAGGCCGGATTTCATTTACACGTTCCTGAACAGGTCGTCCGATTATTCGGTCAGATACATCATAACTTTGGATAAGACGTTTTCCGCCGCTTTGGAAAACCACGGCTGGAACAGGATGAAAGAAGCCGACGGAATAGTTTTTTGGGAAAACGCCGCTGGTGTGCAGTCCTTGGAGAACGCGGTCGAGAAACCCCGTGCGGAAAACTACTTGTGGGGAGTCGTGCCCTTGCTAACTTTGATATTTCTGTGCGCACTATCTAAACAGAAGGTGAACGCATGAAAGTTTGCATGGTTTCTTCGTATCCTCCGAACAAGGCCAATCTGGCAGAATATGGCCATTATATTTCAAGGGAACTGGCGAAAAATCCGGTGATAAGCGAGCTCACAATACTTGCAAACGCGCACGAATCAGCCCCGCGCGAAACAAAAAACGGCAGGCTGAGAATAATCCGCTGTTGGAAAACAAACGACCCTTTAACCCCGTTCAATATTTTGAACCAGATTATGAAGTTCGGGCCTGACATAGTTTATTTTAACATAGGCCTGTTGAGCTGGGGAGACGGCAGAATTGTCAATTTTATCAGCGGGCTGACGCCCATTTTGACAAAAATAACGACCAAGGCCAAAGTTGTTATCACTTTGCATAATGTGGGTGACATTACAAACATTGACCGTGTCGGCTTCATAAAACCTAATTTCGTTAACAAGGCGGGCTGCCGGGCTATCACAAGCCTGTTGCTGCGGGCCGGGGTTACGGTGGTTACGTTGAAAAGTTACGCCAAATTTTTGAGACAAAAATACGGCGAGCCCGATGTTCGGTGTATCCCCCACGGCACCTTACGAACCAGTGTAAAAAAACCAAGAACGGGCGGCAATAGGATACTAGCATTCGGTCATTGGAGCAAAAGCAAAAATCTTCCGCTTCTTCTTGAGACCTTCCTGGACTTGTCCAAGAAATACAACGACGCAGAGTTGACAGTAGCGGGCGAGTCCCACCCGAAGTTTCGCAATTACCTGGAAAATCTCAGGGAAAAATACAGGCACAACAGGATAAAATTTCTGGGTTATGTGCCGGAAAGCGGGCTTAAGCGCCTGTTTCTTGGTTCCACGGTAATAGTGTTGCCTTATTTGACGTCTACCGGCAGCAGCGGCGTACTCAACCTGGCCATGGCCTACGGGAGGCCTGTGGTAGCCCCGGACATCGACATCTTTCATGAAAGTATCAGGGAACAGAAAACGCACATAGAACTTTTCAAGAACGGCAGTAAAAACTCCCTTGCCGGAGCGATTGAAAAGATTCTGGACGACAAAGTTTTACAGATGAAAATGGCAAAGGGAAACCTAAAGGCTTCAAAAAATTACACTTTCGACAAAATAGCGGACAGGTATGTGGAAATTTTCAAGAGACTAGTGAAGCACGATGTTTATGAAAGAAAGCAGGGTTAATTTCAAACTGGCCGCTCTCGTAGCTTTTGTTCTAGCTCTTTCACTGGCCAATTTTTATAGGGCTGTTGATTTTGAATACGCGGATTACGACGGTTTCCAGTACCTTTCCTTTTCAAGGTCAATCCTTTCCGGGTCCGGACTTTACCTGAATACAATAAGGTCTCCTGTACTTGCCGTATTGATACCCCTGGAGCTTAACCTCGCCAGGCTGGGAATGATAGCGTTTCATCTTGTAAACACCGCGCTGATATTCGCCATTGTGAAAAAACTGACAAAAAATGAAAGCGCAGCGCTGTTTTCGGCTTTTTTGTACGGCACGAACTGGTGGATGATAACGTTTTTAATCGGAACCTTGAGCGATTTGCCCGCGATGGCATTTTTCCTCGCCTCTTTGCTGTTCTGGACCAGCGGGAGCAGAAAAGGCATGATTTATTCCGCAATTCTGGCAGGCTTTGCCTTCATAGCCAGGTTCGATACGATATTTCTTCTGCTTCCGCTGATGGCGTTTACCGCCAAGCAGCACAGGCAGGAGTACGCCGCGTACTTTTTGTCGATAGCCCTGATATTCGAAACTGCCACGAGCTGGCTCGCATTTGGTACATTCGTTTATCCGCCGCTGGAATTTTTGAAATTCAATTTCGTGGACGGGACCGCCTTCAAGCTTGCGGGCGAAGGCGGCTTTTCAATATTCGGGAAATTTCTGGAGTTGTCCCCGCTTCTGGCGCTTTTATTCATAGCATCACTGCAAAAAATCAGGGACGCCGGTTACCGGAACATTTTATTCATAACGCTGTCCGCCTCTGTAATGTTCGCTTTGTTGCCAGTGCCGGATTACAGGATATTCATGGTAAAGTTGATACCGCTGACGGCAATGCTTTCGGCTTACGCTTTGCTGGCAATCAGTGAAAAAATAACGGTTAAACTGCCGCTCCTGACTATTTTGGCGGGTTCAATATACCTGATCTACAATGCGGTTTTGCTGGCTTCGGTGCAATATCCTGTGTGGAAATTAAGCGATACGCCGTGCGACATGGAAAACATATGCACCAACGCACCACCAATCGTCAACTATTTTTGCGGCAAGCCGGCAAGGGACATCCACCAGTCCGGAAGCAGGCACGTAAACACGGACGAACTTAACAGGACCGAGGTTGTTCTTGGCAATTTGCATGTGTGCGACCACCTGGTATATTATAATGTTAGTTTCGATTATGACCGTGAAATCGACAGGCTGATCGGAGGCAGGTACGGACTGGAAAACGAAACGCCTTTTGCGCTGGTTTACGACCTGTCTACCTGGAAGACAGGTAATCCTGCGTGATACCGGCGGCCGCGGCAGGGTCTATCCCCACGGCTTTGAGCCTGCTGATGTTCCTGATGGTAATATCCAGATATTCAAAACCGCGCTCGAGGCTCGGTTCTATCTGCGTCCCTTCGTTCCAGTCGTTGAACGTGGCGATGACGGTCCATTTTGACTTATTGCTGAGAGCCGCGTCCCATGTTGTGTTGTAGAAATTTGCATCGCCTCCGATAACGCGCGGCCCGCCGCCCCAACCCCACACTCCGGTGTCGTTGAAACCGGGCCACACGGCAGCTGATGTCACAACGTCCGCTCGCCCTTCCGTTGTACGGTTTAGGTTATCAAGCACCCTGTTGTGATAAGACGCACCCTCTTTTGTAACGCCTTCGTAGTTGGGCCACTCGTAAAGGCTGCTGAACGATCCCAGATAATCTGGGTCTGTTATATCGCCAACAAGCACAAAATGATGGCCTTCATTTTCCATATCGCCTACCAGAGAAGACCATTCTGAAGGCGTCAATCTAATCGTATCGTAAACAAACAGGACAGGCAAACCATCGTGCTTGAAGAAGCTTTTTCTTTTGCTATAATTTTTGAGCACATACCTGAAATCGTCCTTTACAGCTTCAACGCTTTCTTCCCTTGAAGCGTGTTTTATCCAGCCGTTGAAGTGTATTTTTGGTTCCATTATTACAGACAGCTGATAGCTTTCCTGTTCCGCTACGTCCATCATTTTCGAAAAGTTCCTGTCCATATAGGCCAGGTCCGTGTTTTTGGTGTCTTTGTAAGTATACCAGTCTACGACCAGGGCGTCTATGCCCATGGATTTTGCCAGCCGGGCGTGGTACCTCATAAGTTCCGGGTCTTCAGACCTGTATGGGCCTATCAGCGGATAATCCGCAGAGGCTGTGTCCCTTTTGTTGTCTCCTGTGAATTTGCGCGGGTCGTGCGGGTTTTCGCCGGTCCATTCCCAATGCGACCAATCGGTCCATTTAGACTGGCCGAACCAGCCCAGATAAATTGCGAACACGCTTTTTTGCGCGCTTACGCCGATTTCGGATTTTATTTTCCGCGCTTCCTCCCTGGTTATCCTTGTTTCAGGGGTTGCTGTTGGAACGGGCGTTGGTTTTGGCGTGAGCGTTGCCGCAGCAGTAGGCGAAGGTTCTTGTGCGGGAGTTTTTGTTGGGGCTGGTGTGGCGGCAGAGGTTGCGGTAGGATCGGGTGCATTGGTTGCTGTCGGTAAAGCGGTTGCGGTTTGTGTTGGCAATTGTTCAGGTATATCGGATTTTGGGACAGGCGTTACCGAAGGGTTGGTATCCGGTGAAGGTGTGGGTGCGAAAAATTCAGCCGTAGAAGTTGCTGCAGGCCTGGCTGTTGTCGGGTTCGGTGAAGTCGGCGTTGCGGTTCCAGCGCACGCCACCAGCACAGAACTGGCAGTGAAGATTGCCGGCAAAAACAAGTCTTTTAGCAATTTTTTTCCAAACATCTGTCACTATTTACTAATCGTGAAAAAGATATTAACCTTATTAAGCGGCTTTTATCAATATTATTTAGATAGGTTTTGGGCGATAGAAAATGGATTTTGGAGACCGCGAGAAACCGGCCGTTTCCGGCGTTTTAATGCTTATTTTTATTTCCTACCTGTTTTATTTCAACGCAATCGAAGTTGTGAATTATTTTTTGCTGTTTCCGGGTTTTGCGGGCAGCGTTTTTTCAGGCTCTGACTTCAGTTCAGCGCTTTCCGGATTGACAGGCGCGGCGACCCTGGGAAACGTGGTCAGGTTCCACAGCTATGCTGCCGCGGGAAACACCTGCCATTACGACAACAATGTGGGAACTTCATGGCCTGAAACCTGCCAGGGCGCAAGCGGAAGCCTGGTGGACAGGTGCAATTCAAACACAAAGGAATACGCGGTTTGCAACGCCGCCAATAACTGCTATTATTCCGGCCAAGGATCCTGCGGTTCCGATGAGTGCGTTGTAAATTCCGAAGGCCAGCCTGTCTGCCAGACAACTACTACAACGACCACGACAACAACGACTACAACCACGACGACAACAACAACGACAACAACAAATCCATTGCCCGTTGTTTCGATGGTTCTGAAACATGCTGGAAGCGGCAGGGATATAATTAGCAACGGTCCGCAGATAGCGTCTGGCACAGCGATAACCGTTGAGGTTACTGCCAGCGATGCTAACGGCATTAATACAATACAATACGCCGATACGTCGGGCAGCCCGAACGGCGCGCAGTCATGCGGCGGTTCTTCGCCGTGCACAAAATCTTGGACCATAACACCGACAACGGGCAGCCACACGTACGACGCCGACGCTTTTGATGTGCCGGGCGCAGCCGGCGATGCTCCAGACCTTTCCGTGACTGTTGTTGATTCCTGCGCCGACTGGTATTTTCAGACAAGCCCGACTGTGCACAACCCGTTGATAAGCAACGCACAGTATGTGAATTATGTTTCATGTTCAGCGACATTTAGCTGCAACTCAGGCCAGGAGGTTCATGTGGCTCATTCGGGACAGACCGAAAGCAGTTATGATACCGCAAACATTTGCGGGACAGGGAAAAGCGGTTTGTGGGCCGGCACAGAAACAGACTGCAACGCACAGAGCGCGACAGTTTCATTCACGAGCGATTACAGCAACCACGATTACAACGGTGTTACAATAAACAGCGCAACATGCCACTCTACAGACGTAACCGCGCCAACAACAACCGATAACAGCGACACGAGCTGGCACTCCGGCGATGTAACAGTGACGCTGACCTGCGCCGACAATACGGGCGGGATAGGATGTGATAAAACATATTATTGCATTGACACATCCGGACCCGTTGACTGCAGCCCGACCACCCTGGGAAATTATCCGGTGATGACGCAGTCCGGCTGGATAAGATATTACTCAACAGACCTTAACAGCAATACCGAGGCTGTGAAAAATTCCGCGAACCTGGTCATGATAGACAAGATCAACCCGTCGTCCAGTTTCGCGTCCGGCACGCCAGCCGATGGGAGCTGGGTAAACGGCAACGGGTTTACAGTTTCCGTGTCAGACGCGGACACCGGCGGGTCTAACCTGGCATCATGCAAATACAGGGTGTACAACAGCGCGAGCGGATGGACAGTCGGCGGTACGGGCTCCGATCCTTCAATGGACGGCACATGTTCCGGGTCTTCGTCTACGGTAACAAAGGCGATAACAGCGGGTTCTTCCGGCAACTGCAAGGATCAAAGCACAATCACGGTGTGCCAGGTCCAGGTTTATGCTGTCGACGCTGCGGGCAGGACGGGCGATGTGGTGTGGAGAACCTACAAAGTGGATTACATTAAACCGTCGTCGCTGGTGACCGCGCCTTCCGGGACCGCGGCCGAAACTTTCGATGTTTTGTGGTGGGTTGACGACTCAACCTCGGGGGCTTCCTCTGTAACTATTGACGTAAGCGCTAACGGCGGGGCATGGTCTGCATGGTCTACGTGCACATCAGCTTTGGCATGCTGGGACGCGGGCGCATCGCCTGCAGGGAACAAGCATTTCGGCAAACTCTCTTATTCGGGAACAGCAGGATCGACTTACGCATTCAGGGCAAGAGCAACAGATATCGCAGGCAACGTTGAAGATGTTCACGGATCGGCTGACGTGTCTGCAAAGGTTGTAAGCGCGCCCACACTTCTTTCACCGGCAAGCGGCGGTGACGTTATAACATTAACGCCTCCGCTGGACTGGACTGACGCGACGGGCGCGAATTGTTACGATGTCCAGATTTTCGACAAGAGCAGCGGCGCATTGGTTAAAGAAGACCAGCTTGCGGTTAGTTATTACACAGTCCCGTCAGGCGTCCTTTCATGGCAGAAATCCTATGAGTGGAGGATATGGCCTTCTGCCACAAGCTGCAGCGGTTATAGAAGCCCGACTGAGTTTTGGGCGTTTAACACAAAACTGCCTCCGCCTGCGCTGAACTCTCCGTCAAGCGGCGCAACGGTTTCGCAAACACCGACGCTGCAATGGCAGAGATCCGGCAATGCGAATTGCTACAGAATTGAGTTAACCGCATCCCCGACAGTTTCCGCTGACACGCTGTCCATAGCCGACCCTGTTTCGTATGGGGTGTCATCCGGGACGCTGGTCCAGGGAACCACGTACACATGGCTGGTAAAACCCTCGAACGACAATTGCGCCACCTTTGGCACGGCCAGCAGCAGCAGGACGTTCACAACCGCGGGCGTGTGTTCGGATATAAGCAGCCCGTGCGGCATACCGACTGGTGCGCCAGCCGCGGACGGGTTCTATCCTGCGCCTTCAACAATACCAGAATCGGCGATTAAAAGCTCGCCCGACCAGCCTGGATACTGGGCGATAACGCTGCCCACCGGCGTCGCTTCGTACAGCTTAAGCGTCGGCACAACATGGGTAAGCGGGAGCGGCTCATCCGAAGTAAAGGTAAGCACTACGCCCGCGGGCGCGGAGGTATGCACCGGCACAGGCAGCTGTTCGGAGGGCGTCCTGCCTGGTACGTATTATATCAGGATAAAGGCATCGACCGGAAGCGGGTCTGTAAAACCGTCTGTTGTTGCGAAGTTTTCGACGTGCGGCGCGACTACCCACATACCCGACAGCCTGTCGGTTGGCGCGTGCAGCGTGGACATTGCGAACCTGGGCTGGGACTTTAACGACGGCGAACCGAACAGGTACAAGACAATAGCAACAACATCAAACAGCAGGACGATTGAATTCGACGACGCACCCACAGGAGGATGCGACGTGGATTTGCAGTTCAAGAACACGTGGACCATTGTTGATTCGATCACGCTAAGAATGAGGTCCGATACAATAGACAAAGACGCGGGCCATGACCTGGGGCACGGCTACCTGCTGTCAAGCAGCAACTGCAAATTCGACAAGCCGGTCACGGTTGTAAATTTCGCCGATTCACCAGCCCCCCCGCAAATTAACGGCGTGTTTGTGCTGCTAGGCCCGGTACCGCTTACGTACAACATGCCTTCTGGCACGCAGAGCGTGACCGCGCTGCAGCAGGCAGTGACAAACGGGGACTTTTACACGTTCGATTTCAAAATCTACGAATGTTTGCCAGCGGAGAATACGAACACGGCAGGATACAATTCGTTTTGCAATTCAAAAACAGGCGGCACAGCGAATTACTGCGACACCAACCTAAAAAAATGCACGTCGTGTTCGATTGTGAACAATAATCCGAGCGGGGTGAGTGACAAACCTAATCAAAATGATTGTGGTATCGGTGATGATACGGTCACTATTGGTAAATGCGCGTTGGTATCAGGCGCGAGCATAGGAGGATTGTGTTCTTACTTGACCACGTGTGGTTCTAATACAGACTGTTCCACAGCTTGTTGCAGCAAAGAAAGTTCTCCAGGTCCAAGCGAGTCTACAGGAAAATGTATAAAGCCAAGCTCGCCCAAGAATCCAAAGGACTATCAGCCGTATTTGTGCAGAAATGTATAAAATTCCTCAATCAGTTATAATGACTTGTTAGGGCTTTCCCACCAAGTATTTTTCCATCCCCATTCCCAGATCTATGGTTACGGATGTTATACCCAAAAGCTTCGTGCCCGATTCCGGCGAAACATAGCCTTTGAGAGCGTCGATGGTTTCGATACTTGGCAATGCAGGTTCAATGTAATCCGGGTCCAATGGCGTGCCGTAGATTTGCTGGTTTGATGCGAAATACTCCTTCAGTTTTGCAGACTTTCTGAATGCTAACTGTCTGTCGTTTCGATCAGGGCGCATCTTTGCTGAACCTTTGTAATTGCTGATATCCCAAATTTGAGAGTTCGTCTCTATTCTTGCATCACCACCTACCGCAAGGATCATTGCTAACGGAAATTCATTTCTGGTTATTTCTTCATTTTCAAATCCGTATTTCCATGCCCTTCCGACCAAAGCGTAATGCGCTATGTCTTCAAACGTGCCCTGTTCGACAATGGCCTTTTTGTGTTTTTCCATATAACGATTTTCATACGGGACGTAAGTGATAGCGGCTGATAGCTTCAAGTATTCTTCCATTTTCTTTGGGTCGTGGATGTCAGCCCAAATTTGGTCATGGCCGGCAATTATGCTGTCGATGTTGGCGGCAAATATCTTTTCCTGAGGAACCTTTTGATTGTTGAGTCTTGCGGATGCGGCCATTTCCCCGTTTCTTTCCATTGTTTCTGGGTCAAGAGTTTCGTTTTCGCTAATCAACTTAGGGGATACAAAGTTTGGGTTGTCCTTTAGCAGAACCAACCTCTCCCCTTTCTTATCCCAATCTATATTCGCCTGGACCCATTTTGCCAGAGGCTGTTTAATTTGTTCGTATGTGACACCGTAATCTACGCCTCTTGATTTTGCCTGGTCTCTGATCGTTTTCAAATCCACCATGCGTTGCGTTGTGTAGTCGAGCGCGGTTTTGTAAGCAGGGTTTGCAAAATCAGGAACATCCTGCAAAAGCGACGCGCGAACCTGGCTGTAATAAATATCAACAGCCGTTTCGCCCGTTTGGCCTGTGGTTTGCGAAACAGCGGTTGAGATTGGTTGTGATACTGTGTTTACAACCGGTCTGGTCAAACCGCCTGACGATAAAACCACTCCAGCGGCTATTGCGCCAGCTGCAGCTGCGCCAACCACGGTTGAAGCTATCTTGTGGTCCAGCACCCAGCCCAGCGTGTGGTCGTAAATCCATTCCCCGGCGCCCTTTCCGTACAATTCCTCCGGGGATGGTACGCTTACGGTTTGCGAAGATCTTGCCATAATTATTCCCTATTTACCAGTGGTTACGCTCGATATATATCTGTATGTACGTTAACTGACGATATAACCGTAGAGGTAGAGGTTGTTTTTTGCTTTCTCTCACGTTTTATAAGTAAGAAAATTCTTACATTATCCATGCCGGAAGACGAGATAAAGATCAAGACGATCAAAGTTTCACAAAAGGGGCAGATAGCCATCCCTTCGGATATGAGGAAGGAGCTCGGTATAAAAAGCGGTTCAGAGTTGGTAATGATTAAAAAAGGTGATAGCATACTGATCGAAAAGTCTTCCAAAGCTTCCAGTAAATTTTCCAAAGAGTTTGAGCATATGCTCAAACATTCGGAAAAGGCCGCAAAAAAACTCTGGGAGAGCAAGGAAGATGAAATCTGGGATAGCCTTTGAGCAGGGAGAAATAGTTCTGGTCCCTTTCCCATTTACCGGTCTGGAAAATTCCAGGCAGAGGCCGGTATTGGTTTTGTCCAGTACCGAAACCGACAAAAGTTCAGTTGATTTTGTTTGTTGCGGCGTAACCTCCAATGTACAAAACACAGGCCGTTCCGTTTTAGTGGACAATAACAGCCTTGAGCGCGGTTACCTTCCGAAACAAAGCCGTATAAAAGTCGGCGTGGTATTTACACTGGAAAAATCTCTGGCGATAAAAAGTATGGGCAAGGTCAAGCCTTCAGTTTTCAAAGATGTGAAAGAAGAGTTTCTGAAGCTGTTTTGAAACGAAGCATTTAATTTCGGACGGGTTGCTTTCCTCTAACCAGAAAAGGTTAAGCAGCTTTATATTGGAAAAATTTGAATTTAGTAGTATATGAGGGTTTATAAGCTTGTCCTGCCCGTTTTAATCCTGTTTGCACTGGTAATGGTCTTGCCCTCCTTCTCGTTATCGGCGTATCAGTGGGAGACGTGCAACTCAGGGTTATCATGCGTCGCGAGAACTGTTGAAGGAACAACCTGGAAGTGCCACAAAAGTGCGGCTGACGGCGCTTGGAAATGGGAAACGCAAACGGTTGTGAGCAACGAGGTCGAAAGCAACAAGAATTTTGCAGGAATTTGTTCTGATACCTACGACAACAACTGCAACGCATTGGTGGATTCTTTGGATACCAATGACTGCGTTCCGCCTTCGACATCGTTAACATCAGTTGCCGGAGACACAGTATCGCCCTATTACGACACAAACAGCGCGGACAGCAAAACGGACGTTGTCATTTCCGGGGAATCCGGAATGAGTTGCAGGTGGGACAGCTCTTCGCACGATTACAGCGACAGCCAGGGGACTTCATGCAGCATATCCGGGTCATCGGCAACATGTGCGGTAAATGATGCGACGGCAGAAGGCGCCAAGACAAGGTACGTTGCGTGCAAAGATTCCAATGAAAACAAGCAATCAGCTTCACAGGCCAGGACAGTCAGCTGGACGAACGACTGGACAGGGACTTTGATAACGTTTAACCAGCCTGCCAGTCCAACAGGCCTGCCTTACGACATGCAAATCGTCTTGTTTGACATATACACGGGCGTGGACAAGCCCACGCTGAGAATATTTGTAAGCAACAATGGCGGAGCGGACATTGATATCACTTCCTCATTTTCATCGTCGGGCAATTGCCAGGACGCTGGCGTTAGTTGCACGTACACGCGAACGATCAACGGCGGCGACGCCGAAGCAACGGACGGGACGCACAAGCTGACTATAACTGTAAAGGACAACGTTGGGAATTCACAATCGTCGTCAAACACGTACACCTACACAGTTTCAACGTGCAAATTGGATTCCGTAACAATCGCGCCTTCTTCGGCGTGCAACAAGGACATAAACCAGTGCACGGCAGCGGGCACGGCGTGCAACGGAGGAAATGCAATTGACGTGACTGCGAAATATTCCGGGCTGGCGTGCCCCGACACCGATATTACATCATTTATTGTCCAGGTCGACGCAAAAACTTCCGACAGCCTTTGCAACGTGCAGGGCTCGGGCGGGCAGATGGCAGGAATAAGCATAACCTGTTCCAATGCGGTTCCGAGCGCGTCGCAGAAAACGTGCACGGGAACATGGACTTTGCCAGCTCTTGTTCCACCGGTATGCCAGAATAAAGCAATAATAGCGAAAAGCGGCGCTTGCGATGCGTCTATTAATGGAATTTATTGCACAACCCCGTCCGGTTCGTTCGGCGCCTGCAAGGACACAACAACGCCAATCGTTTCCATAGCGCTTGAAAACGGAAACGAGTTCAAGGCCTCGCGCACGATAACAGCGACATCGCTGTCAGGCAAGGACAACACGTACGGGCTGGGCTCATGCAATTTAAACTGGGGCGACGCGGCAATTACGACGAAAACGTGCGGCGGTGCGGTGGGCGAAGAATGCGCGAGCCAGTTCTCATCCACGGACAAACAACACACTTATTCGTCGGACGGCTCGAAAACCGCAACCTTTAGCTGCACGAATAAAAACAGCATAACCGGAAGTTCTCCCGATTCGCTTGCCGTATGCACGAGTATAGACAGCGTGACAAACCTGAAAGCCTACGGTTCCTCGTCGAAAACGAATGCGTTATCGGACAGCGCGTGGCAGAATGACAACACGCCCTATTTCGAATGGTCGGCTGTCACATCATTGTGCGGCGTCAAATACGATGTGCAGGTTGACACAAATCCGGCCACAACGATAACAACAAATTCTTATACACCGGGTACGTTGTCAGACGGCAAACATACCATCAAAGTCACTTCCAAAGATGGAAATAATCTGGGCCTTTCCGGAACAACTCAAACGTTCAACTTATGGGTCGATACGGCATCTCCGACTACTTATGTAACCGAATCAATACCGGCATGGTTCTCATCACCGGTCACGCTGCACCTGTCATGCTCTGACGCGTCTTCAAGCTGCGCATCCACAACATACTGCCTCACAGACGGATGCACGCCCAGCACATCCTATACGTCTGCGGGCATATCGCTTTCAGCGTCAACGAACATGCGCTACCAGTCGTCCGATAACGCGGGAAACACAGAATCTGTAAAACAGACGACGATAAACATCGACACGACAGCGCCGACAACGCCTTCTGTTACTGATGGAGGGAGCTTTACGGCATCCACGTCCCAATTGGCGGTTAGCTGGACGGCATCGACAGACGCGGAATCGGGAATAACAGAATACCAGTATTCCGTGGGAACCACGGCGGGCGGGACGCAAACCCTGGGTTACACGAGTGCCGGCCTGGCAACAAGCGCTACAATAAGCGGATTAAACCTGGTTAACGGCAATACGTATTACATCAATGTAAGGGCAAAGAACGGCGCGGGTTCGTTTGGTACGGCAGGCTCGTCGGACGGGATAAAGGTTGTAACAGACGGACCAAGCGGGCTTAACGGCTTATCGATAGAGCGCACATACGGAAATTACATATCGGGCCAGTTCGCAATTTTCACAGGAGGCCTGTCCGACGTTGCGGGCGTTGACACTACATCGTGTTCGTACACAAAAGACGGCACAACATGGTTGGGAGCAACATGGAACAGCACGGACAGCAGCTGCAAAAAAGCCGGGCTGGGCTGCACGGACGGCGATACAATCAAGGTTAAAATGCGGGCGTCAAACACGCTTGGCACCCTGTCTGAAACGTCAGCCACGCTAACGAAAACCTGCGACGCATCGCCGCCGGAATTGCAGTCATTCGTCCCGGTTACGGGAACAACGCTGTCAACCGCATCAAAGGACCTGACATTTTCAACCACAGCCCGCGACCTGAAATCCGGGCTGGCAAAGCTGGAGTGGACGCTGTTTTACAAGCGCGTTACGGATGCGTCGTTCTCTGCTGTGGGCATTGTGCAAAAAGTTTGCGACGGCGGTGAAGGCGTATCGGTTACTTGTAATTTCAAGACGTCAGACTTCGTTGATCCGGCCGGCGTTAAAACAGGGGACAAGTTTTTTGTGCGAGTGCGCGGAGACGATCACATAGATCCCTGGTCGCCCACAGGAGATTCGGGCCAGTGGTCTGTTGACGAAACAGCGCCCGATATTTCATCGGTAACGCCCACGCTGGCTGTGCTGGGAGCGCAGCAGGATTATTCCGCAAATGTAAAAGCCACGGAAGGAAGGACAATTTCTTCATGCGACCTTTCGGTTAACGGCGTTAAAATCGACGACATGATCCTTACATCCGGGACAAGCGCCGACGGTACATGGACAGGCCAGTACACAATCAGCGCGCCTTCGATAATTTTCATGCGCGCCCACTGCGTTGACAACGCTGCGGTTGCGGGCGACGGCCTTGACGTGCAGATTTCACTAGCTACAACCACGATTAGCACGGTGGTCCCGTCAATCGTGGACAAGCTCCAAATTACGAACATTACGGCCAATTATAAACTGGGCGCGACAGGCATAACCGGTGCGCAATGTTGGGTGTTGTCAAGCGATTATAACGACCCGTCAAAGGGGATCGTAGGCGTTACACTAGCCGACCTTAACAACGGCTATTACACATATTCGTTCCCGGCCCCTTCGATATCCGGAACTTATAATTATGCAGTTTCATGCGCGAAAACAGGCTATCAAACAACAACCCACAGCAGTTCATTCGCGGTCAGGGGATGCGACGGACCCGTATGCATCAGGGCCACGCCGGGCAGCAGCGTTGCCATACTGACGCTGGGCCAGACGCAAACTTTGAACCTTGCCCTCAAAAACAGGGACGATTTCGCAAGGACTTACTCGATAACGCTCTCAAGCGCGGACCCAAAGATTTTTGTGGATATAGCGCCTGCGCAGGTTACATTGAACAACGGGGAGGAGAAAACCGTTGCGGTCGGGCTGACCTCGCTGGCGGTTACAGACCAGCAGGTAACACAAAACATCATTGTCAAGAACACCGACCCGTCCAAGCCCCTGGACGTGGCGACGTCGGGGATAAGCATATCCGTTGCAATAAGCGCTGTGCCCGGTATCGGAGCTGTTGAAGTCGCGGCGATTTTCGTGCTTGCGGCTTTGGTTGTGTACGTGAAGTCAGGATCGGCACGCCAAAGGCGCGGCAGGAAAAATCCCGGAAGAAAATGAAGCCCTATTTTACAAGGTTGCTGTTAAAAAACGGTTACAATGTCCCTGATAATCCTGTGCATCAGGACCGGATAATTCGGTCTGCGCAGGTCCGCGGTTTCCAACGTTTTGTAAGACCACCCCAATTCTTCGCTGCCCTCCAATACGCGGTCCAGAAAGGTTTCCGTGGCTCCGCCAGTGGCTCCGAGAGGGTAAAGGGGCCGGCCTTCACAAAAAGACCTGAACAGGGTTGCATCACAAAAATCGTCCCCCTCCTTGAAGACTTCCTCGTCCCCGCCGATTAAGATCCCTGCCACCGGGCGATTTCGCAGCATTGCCATTTTAACTTTAAACCTGTTAAGCTGGCCGGTTTCCCCGTTTGCGTCCGCGGCCGGGATCCAGTGCATTTCTCCCACACCCTTTTCGATATAATGCCGTTCCTCTTCGGTAGGGTCGCGCCTGTAAAGCTCTGACTGATACACGTGCACAAAAGGGCGCCTATTTTCCGGCCGCCCTGGAAGAAAATCGTCGCCAACAGACATTATCAGCGGGGTTAGCGTGGGGTGGTAAGAAACAATCAGGTCGCCGCCGTGCCTGAGGGTGGCGCGTGACGCGGACACTGTTGCGTTTGTGATTTCAAAGGGCTTGACAGAATATCCGGCCCCATTTCTGGGAAAGCCGGCTGCTATGAAAATCGATTTGCCGTTTAACACGCCTTCATCGGTATCCGACCCTACGATGTGCGATCCAGTCATAACCCCACTAAGAAGCATAGGCATTTAAGCGCCCGGCCCCTGATAAGCAGGCTACAACCGGCCAACGGCATGCGCCGAAAACCTTAAATATCCGATATATTATATTATGGTCTGGCTGGCGGTCAAAGCGGAAGGGAAACATCCGTACCCATCTCGAACACGGTAATTAAGACTTCCTGCGATTTAAGCTGT
>JACOVS010000042.1 GCA_016177205.1 Candidatus Aenigmatarchaeota archaeon | reverse complement strand
TCGCCGCTGATATACGGCAACGCAACCGAGGCGTGGGCAAACTTTACAGTCCTGCAGGCTGACCACGGCGCGACAATAACGCTGCGCAGGGGCGGCTCGAACGTAGCAAGCGGCACGGGCAACCAGACCGAAAAAGCTATTTTAGGCGTTGCAGCCCACAGCTATGACGCCGTGTATTCGGAGTCGCAGAATTACTCGCAACTAACAACGTCAGCCTCCACATTTACCATAAATAAGGCGGGCGCTGCCGTGAACCTTGTGATAAACGGGACACGGGGCTACAGAAATTTTTCCATAAACGAATACGTCAACTTCACTGTCAATGTAAGCGCCGTGATCCCGCAGGGCATCAACCCGCTTATTGAAATCTGGACTAATTACACCACAACCAACGGCTGGAAGCTGTGGAATGAGTCGCGCGTGAGCGGTTCTGTAAAGTATTTCTCCAACATCACGCGCCTGACAGCAGCGGGCATATACAACTTCTCCGCCAATTTCACGAACGAAAATTACACAGCCTACGGGACAGCCTTCGAGGCGTGGTACATCAACATAACCGCTGCTTCGACGGACGCGGCGTTTTCCGTGGCTGTCCCGTCGGACTGGACGCTGAACGACATAACCGGGACAACAGAAGGTTCGGCGACTGCCATACCGTTATCAGGCTTCATCTCATTCAACATGTCGCTTTACGGGGACAGCAATTTCAGCCAGCCCAACGTTGACGGAGTGTTCACGCAAAACCAGTCCGGGGCTTCTTTTCCTATTTACTGGATACGCAATGACGGCAACGTTGATATTACTATACAACTAAGGCTGGATGCAAACCCGCCCGCAGGCATAGTCATCTTTGCAAACTCGTCATGCGCAACCTGCACGTCCGGACAGGCTGCGCCGCTAACGCTAACAACATCGTACCAGACTTTTGCAACAGGTTTGGGGCAGGGCGCGCCGAACTATGCGAACATAACTTTGTGGGCGAATGCGTCTTTCAACCAGGCTGCCGGCCAGAATTCTATAAACCTGTACAACTGCGGGAAGGAGCCGTCGGCGACGTGCTGAACTTGAAAAGTATATAAATCACTGAATAGAATTATTATCTAACGGTCACCAAATGACGAAAAGTGAGAACGGCAGCAGTTTTTCGGTTTTGTTGTTTGCGGCAGCGTTCTTTGCCGCCGCACTCGCCGCGCCTTTTGCGTCCGCAGTTTCATCAACTTACTACGCGAAAACAACTGTGTACTTTTTCATTTCATCCGACGCCTCGTTTACGGTCGGCGTTCCGAACACAGGCGCAAGTGGGTACAATTTTTCAATAATCAGCGGCACGACAGAGGGCGGCGCGACAGCGATAAACGGTTCAACCGGTTTTATTTCGTTTAACGTGACTTCTGTTCCTACATCAAACCTTGAGCCCTGCGTGCAAGGCCTCTCGACAAACTGCCAGGTGCAGGCTAATAATGTCCCCATTTTCAGGATAGATAACAACGGCAACGTTAACGAGGCTTTCACAATATACGCCGGCGCGGCGATGCCTACCGGGTTGAACATTTCAGTTAACGCGACCTGCGAGCCTTTGACAGGATGCGGGACTGTTTTATCAGGAAAGGCAAACATTTCGACAACGCCGGTATCACTGGCCACAGCTGTCGGAACAAGCCAGTTCCTGAACATAACGCTGTGGGGACAAATCGGGACGCTGTCAGGCCAGTCCGCGGCGATAACGCTTTACATAAACAGCAGCGCGCAATGATAGCGTGACAATGCGGTTTTAAAATTTCCCGGAAAAGGCTTTTTATATCAAAAACAACTATCAGGTTAAGCCATGAAAAGGAAAACCAAGGCAAGAAAGGCGAAGAATTCCTACCAAAAGCTGTTTTTGCCCGCAATAGTTTTAGTGATTGTCATTGGCGGCCTGGTGCTTGCGAAGGGCGGTATAACGAACACAGCGACGACAACCACGATTAATCCGCAGGGCAGACAACAATACTGCGACAGCAAAGGCTGCATACCTGACGTGGTTTTTGTAAACCTGCCCAACATGCCGCACGACTTCAAGGAGATAGACCTTCTGGTAAGCTTCTCGCAGCTGCCTTCAATGCTCAACTTCAGCGTGCAATACCCTGACAGCGCGTATTATCTGCAGCCGGAATTCTTCCCTACGTGGGAGGAGTCCGGGATCAACACTTACACGCCGCTTAAAGACGGATACAAGCCTGCTTACATCGGCATAGAAGGTTATGGCGCGTACCCCGGCGACCTGATAATCAGGGGGGCTGCGCCGGGCGACACGCTGCGAACAACCTCGTTCTGGCACTCTTCGTGGGGTGTGGCAACATACCAGGGCACGAAGGTTGATCCTGTGTTTCCGGCCAACGGCGAAACCGACGGAGGG
Organism: Candidatus Aenigmatarchaeota archaeon; assembly: GCA_016177205.1. Taxonomy (GTDB): domain Archaea; phylum Aenigmatarchaeota; class Aenigmatarchaeia; order JACPZZ01; family JACPZZ01; genus JACPZZ01. The sequence goes on along the minus strand of JACOVS010000042.1, from coordinate 1,006 downwards.
GCCATGGTTGTTAACCAGGATCCGGAGCTGGTTGCGAAATATATCAACGTAACCGTAACGCCGGAAGTCATATTAATGGAGCCTTCGTTCCCGTTCTTCCAAAAAGGATGGGTCCAGCCTGTGCGAATGGAAATGCAGCTTTCCAGCGACATACCGAAAGGCAATTACCTGGTCGGCCTGATACCCAGCGAACTGCCAAGGGCGATAAGGGGCATATGGAACAGGGAGCACAGGCTGCAGTTTGTTGAAGTCGGCGGTTTTCTTGGAGTCAGCAGGCCGACTTTCCAGGCTTTCATAGTGGTTGAGTAGGCTTTTTTGGCGTTCAAACGCCCGGAAAAACTTTAGTATAATAAAAAACACTATTACTTATAGGGCTTTCAGCGATGCGGTACAGGATATTGGCAATCTTACTGATAATTCCTTTCGTACTTTTCCTGGCGTCGGGCGACTCGCTCGCCCAGTCGAAACACGGAAAAGCTACGGTTTACGCGTTCAACGCCTGCCCTGACACCAACCCTGTTTATTACAACGTCTCGTTCCTGAACACGAACAGCTCGGTTACCGGTACGCGCACGATAACGATGCAGTTATACCAATGTGAGCTATTGTGCGACAATTCGTATTCGTGCTCGTTGTCGTCTTCCGCAAACGTGAACGCCAGCATTACGAACCCGTTAGGCCAAACAACCAGATTCAACCTAACCGAGATCGGAAGCACCAGCGTGTTCACCAACGACTATGACGTGACTGTGGAGGGCCTGTATAACATCTCAGCGTCGGCTTACAACCTAAGCAACGGAATAGTGACAGCGTCGCATTATTTCCCGTGGTATGTCGGATGCGCTATTACGACGTACCTTAATTCATCGCCCACTTCGATAACGAAATCCATTTTTCCGGGCATTACAGCCTACCAGAACATAACGCTTTCCATGGACGCCTGCAACGGAACGCGGACAGTGACGATGAGCAAGCCCGGAACGCTGCCCGATACCTGGATATCCTT
>JACOVS010000043.1 GCA_016177205.1 Candidatus Aenigmatarchaeota archaeon | reverse complement strand
CCCATCCATGGCGCGCGGTTTTTAATTATGTAAATTCTTTTCAGCGGGCCGTCTAGGGCGTCTTTTTCCTTTCTAACAAGGCTGAGTTTAATGGGATCCTTGAATGCGGAGTATATAACTTCAGCCTCGGCCATCCTTTCAACACAATACCTCTTAGCGTCCTGTTCCGGCCTGCCAGAGCCGAAAGCCGCAGCCACTTTAACAGCCTTCGCGAATTCGCCCGGTTTTACCAGGGCGACAAACTCTTTTTCAAAGCCCCTTTTGAGTTCTGCGTAACGTTTTTTGTTATTACTCCTGATCTCAGACCATGGCATGATGTTTACGTCTGCCACGCCTCCCAGCGTTGCGAGTGCCGCTTCTTCCAGCCATTTGAAATACTCGCGTACAAACCGTTCTGGCAGGCCGTTAATTTCTGTTCCGTAAACGTCGGCCGGCATCAGAAGGAGGTTCGGAACGTAACCTGCCGCAGAAAACTGGTATAATGCCGTGCGCATTTCTTTTAGCGTCGCGATTTCCGGATCAGACTCCTTGATTTCGGGCGAGCTGTTTTGGTACCTCGGGCCCCAGGGAGAAAACAACCTCAATTTTTGCACAAGCGTCCCCACGGGCATTTTAGCCGGTTCTAGCCGGGCGTCTATAAGCTGTTCCAGGATTTTATCCGGTTTTTCCGGCTTTTCCACGCTTATTCTTTTGATATATTTCCAAGCTTCTGCGATTGCCCAAACATCACCGGCATTAACCCTGTAGCGAGATCCGCTTACCCTACCCAGCGGTTCTGTGATCCAGGACCCGTCGACCAGATACTCACGGTAACCGTAGAACTGTCCGGTTGTGCGATCGTAGCCCTTCCCGGTTATGTAATCCAACGCCTGCCGTCCTTCGTTGCCACCGAACAATTCTATAGCGTCCTGCGGCGTGAAGTATACCACTGTTCATCCAGAACCCTCCTTTTCCACTATAAGCCTGCCATTATCCACGGACAACCTGACTTTTATCCCTTCCAGAAAACGGAGTTTAAACCTAAGTTTAACCGGGATAAAAATCCTGCCTTTTTTGTCGATGACAGATAGAATATAGCTAGAACTCGACAAACGCGTGAAGTGATTCACCATTGTTTTTGTTTGCCACAAAGTTCACCTTCGGTATATTGATAGTCGGGTATATTAATCTTTCAAGGTGGGGAAAGCCGTTATAAAAGGGCCGGGTTAAGCCCCTCACAAAGCGCTTAAGTTTAACAGTTCATGTCTTAGCATGAGAATTGCCGTTTCTGCGAACAATTGCCGTTCACCGGATTTTGCCGCGTGGCTTCGGGAATGCGAATCTCTGGGTTTCCAGTATGTGGAATTGACGGACAGCGTAATCAACGAAAAAAACATGGGCACGCTAAAAGGCCTCAAAATCAAGCCCATCTCGATACACTTGAATAAAACGAAAAATTTCAACCTGGACTCTTACGAGGAGGTTGCGGAGTTTGAAAAATACATCGACCGCCACGCCGAACTTGCGGGCGCCTTCGGCATCAAATCGCTGAGCATGTCCATGCCCTCTTTCAACACCAACCGGCGGAGAGCTGAGAGCAACCTGAAAATCGCCATGTTAAAGCCGAGAAGCGTGCGCGTTATCCTGGAAACGCACTCCGATTCGGTGACGCAGGTGTTGAGCAACGCGTCCGACGTGCAGGCGTTCATCGACAGCACAAAATCGCCCGTCGGCATACAGGTTGAGACGTCATACCTTTATTCTCAGGGAATCGGCCTGGAAAAATTCCTGGAGAAATACCAGAGAAATGTAAAATCGTTCCATGCGTCGGATTTTGTCAGCAAGCTGGGCCGGGGCGGCTTCATCATCGGCGTCGGGGACATTAAATGGAATAAATTGCTGGCTGCGATAAAGACTGTTGAAAAGACAAACAAAGCAGACTTTCCTTTGATCATAGATTTGGACAGGAACTACACTCATCACGAGGCGTACATTTCGAAATTGATTCTGGAGAAGATAGAGACGGGCTGATCTGCGCGCCTTTATAAGCGGCTTCTTTTAAAGGGAACTTCATAGAAAATATAATTTGATATGACGCTAGAGCGCATAATAAAAATGTACGAGGAAGTCACGGAGTACCACATATCCGAATTGACGTCCATAATAGCAAAGGACATAGGAGTTTCTGACAAGGCGGTGGGCGAACTTGGCAGAAGTTTGCTCATTTTATCAGCTGAAAAAATCATGGACAGGTGGAAAACGGGAAAAAAATACTTGCGTACGCTACACGCCCTGAAAGCCATGCCAAACTATCCAGAAGAGATATTCAAGTTGTCAGTTTCTATCGATGCCATCGTGAACAATCTCGATGATCTGATTGATGAAAATCTGGACAACGAAGCCAAGACGCTTTATGTTGTCGAGGTGATAAAGCTGTTCTCTATGTTCAATTACCAGAATGCCGATCAGGAGACGAAAAATCTCATAGCAAATTATTTCAACAAACTTATATCTATCGCCCTGCTGGAGAAGTTCTATTACGGTCTGATAAAGTCAGGCCACAACGCCGAGCGGCCGCTGGAACACGTGCTGCCTTTGTATGACTGCAGAAGCCTTGACATGGACATTTTCGTGGAACTCCCTATGATGAAAACCTCAGGCGGCGTGAAGAGCATGAAGGACGTGGTCGAAGTGGCACGCTGCTTCAGGGCTTTAAACCTGCTTAAGAAAGATATCAGTGATTTCCAACACGACAAAGAGCAGGGGCAGAGCACACTCATGACCATTTTTTATCATGACAAAATGCGGCTGAGGAGCATAATAGAGACCATGGTTGTCCATTACCTGGATAAGTCCAGAAAGCTTGACAGCGGAGATGAATTCAAAGGTATCGTAGAAAATTACCAGCGCATGTCGGAGGAGGAGGCAAAAGAGGTTTTGCTTGCGACCGAAGCATTACTTGGTATAAGTTAATTCGTTGATTATCATAGTCAATATTTCCGCTTCCCTGGTTTCATCGTATTTGCTGAATATCTCCTTCTGAAGCGGATAATATTTTTCAAGGTTGTACCTGCTTTTTGCTGTTTCCCACAGCCCGCGCTTCCGCAACTCTGTTTCCGTGCCGGTTAGGAACTCGCACATCTTGTCGCCGGCCAACATGCAAGCGACTTCGACGTTCTGGCAAACAGCGTTGTGTACGTGGCACCCGCCGCCGGCCATAGCGCCCGCTATAAAATGGTCAATCGGCTTTCGCTCTTTTATGTCGGCCAAAAACGGTATGTAAGGGCTTTTGATGGTGAAATGCGTATAATTTCCCGCGCTGTAATCTCGTGTCTGGTACAAACCTATCCCCATGGCTTCGGCCATGTCCATGCCGAACGAATAAATCTGTTCCGGAGTTTTCAGGTTGAATTTTTCGTTTATCTTGCGAACCAACACGTATCCCCAGTACCAGGAAATGAAATAGAATTTGTCCAACTCGTTTTTATTGCGGAAATATTTTGTCAGTTCCGAAATGAAAAACGTTGGAACTAGGCTCATCGTGATGTTTTTCATGTCTATGTAGCCGCCTTCAAATTTCAACTGCTTGGTCATCAACAATTTTGCAAGTAAAGCCATTACCATATTAATCACCTTATCGGAACCGTGCTCTGCGGTATAACTTTCAGCCCCTCGTTCGTGAATTCCAGAGGGAAATAGCCGCGGGCGTGTTTGGTGCGGCGCATTTTTCTTATTTCTATGTTATTATACTCCTCGCCGCCCAGCCCGGTGTAATAAAGCGCAAGGACGGCATCCGCCACAAACTCCTCGACACCGTAACGAGAAAAACCTTTGGACTCCTCCAGGATTTCGGAAGTCATCAGTATGGTGCAGCCGGTCTGCTTTAATTTTTCTATAAGTTTGTACAGCTTTTCGCGGACCTTGAACTCGTCGTTGAGGTACATCGCGAATACGGACGTAGAGTCTATCACAACGCGCTTTGCGCGGACTTTGCCTATCTCGTCAGTGACTAGCTTGTTGACGTCCGCTATCTCAAACGGGTTGTAAAAAGCGATTTTGCACATGCCCTTCCTTTCATAACTGTCGAAATTCCACCCGAAAACCATCGCGTCGTCCTTTAATTCTTCAGGCGTCTGTTCAAACGATATGTAAACGCCCGGCTCGCCCTTCTGCAGGCCGTTCCAGAGAAACTGCAGGCAGAACAGCGTTTTTCCCGCGCCAGTGTGGCCGGCTACTAAAACCGCAGACCCGGGTATAAGGCCGCCTTCCATCAGTTCGTCGAGGCCGGGTACGCCCGTTTTTACCCTAGTGATCGGCATTATTATGATTTGGCGGGCTGTTAATAAAAGTTTGCCGGCCCAGATCATATTGTTTTAAGCCTGCAATTTCAATAGACTTTCATGAAGGCTAGGCGGGACGAATCCATAGGGCCTTACCTTGAGAAGTTAAGGCCTCTCATAGACAAGAAAATCGAGGAATGGATACCGAGAAAACACGACGAGAAATCAATGAGGTTCATTCTGGGCAGGCCAAGATACGAAAACAGCCCGGAATCCGCGACAAAAAGCCTGTCCCTGCCCATATGGGATTTTCTGGACAGGGGAGGGAAGAAATGGAGGCCCGGCCTGATGATACTGGTCGCCGAAGCCCTGGGCGCAAAAAGAAAGGACGTACTGGATTTTGTCGCGATACCGGAAGTAATACACAACGCGACCCTTGTCGTTGACGATATAGAAGACAGCAGCGAGATGCGGCGCAACAAGCCGGCCCTGCACAGGATTTACGGGATTGATATCGCGATAAACGCGGGAAACGCGATGTATTTCCTTCCCCTGGCGGTACTCGTGAAGAACAGGAGAATGCCCGCAAAAAAAGCCAAGGAAATTTACGATGTTGTGGTGCAGGAAATGATAAACGTGAGTTTTGGCCAGGCCTTGGACATACTGTGGCACAGAGGGGACGTTCCGGATGAAATGACGGAAAAAAGGTACCTGCAGATGTGCGCGTACAAGACCGGTGCGCTTGCGAGAATGGCGGCGAAACTCGGCGCGATAATCGCGGGCGCAAAGGACAAAGAAGTGGAAAAGGTTGCGGAATTCGCGGAGTGCATCGGGGTTGCGTTCCAGATACAGGACGACATACTGAACGTGGTTGCGGGTGAAAAATGGGGCAAGGAGTTCGGCGAGGACATAAAGGAAGGTAAACGCACGCTTTTAGTGATACACGCATTACAAAAAGCGGGCGAGGCTGAAAGGGCCAGGCTGGTTGAAATCCTTAATATGCACACAAACGACAAAAATTTATTGCAGGAAGCCATCAGCATCATCAAAAAACACGGCTCGATAGAATACGCCAAGGACTACGCAAGGAAGATAGTCGAAAATTCGTGGGTCAAAGTTGACAGGATACTTCCCGGTTCCGACGCGAAAAGAAAATTAAGGCTGTTTGCCAATTTCCTTGTGGAGAGGGAGTTTTGATTATGCCTGAAACGGAACAAAGGAAGTCTGACCACATAAAGATAGTGTTAAACAAGGACGTGCAGCACAAAATTTCCGCGGGCTTTGACGATGTCTTTTTAATCCATAACGCGCTGCCGGAAATGGATTTCGACGAAGTAAATACGGAGATCGAATTTTTGGGAAAAAAACTGGCAGCGCCGATACTGGTAAGCGGCATGACCGGCGGAACTCCGGAAGCGGAGAAGATAAATAAAAATCTGGCCCGGGCAGCCGAAGAAATCGGAATAGGAATGGGCGTCGGCTCGCAACGTGCTATGATAGAAAACGGCAAGCTGTTGAGCACATACAATGTAAGGGACGTCGCGCCCAATATGTTACTTCTGGGCAACATCGGCGGCGCGCAATTCGCGAAAGGTTACGGCGTTGAGGAGTGCAGAAAAGCCGTTAACATGATAAAGGCCGACGCGCTGGCGATACATCTTAATGCCGCGCAGGAGATGGTCCAACCGGAAGGCGACAGGAACTGGAAAGGCATTTTGGACGCCATTAAAAAAATAACAAAGGAACTCGGCTGCCCGGT
>JACOVS010000041.1 GCA_016177205.1 Candidatus Aenigmatarchaeota archaeon | reverse complement strand
GGAAGGTAGCGCAGGGATTTTATTCTCGGGTCCAGTCCTATTCTTACGCGCTCCTCAATCTCTTCCAGTGCGGCCCGTTCCGGATTGCTCACAGCCCTGAACGCCCTTAATTTTGTCCTGTCGGAATGGTTTAACCCCGCATGGCATGACCACATTATCGGCGGCGTGCCGATTCTTGGGTGGACCTCTTCCGCTCCGACATCGAAAAGGGCGTCTATCAGTTTTGGAAGGGTGCCCGCCCTCACTATCGAGTCGTCCGTAACGATCACTTTTTTGCCCCTGATTAATTTCGGAATGACCATGTTTTTACGCGCAGCCATCCCCTGTGGCGTTATCCCGAGCGCAGCCATCTTGTCCTCTTCCATGTAAAGCCTGCTCATGTCGGTATTTCCTAAAAATCCTTCCACCATCGGTATTCCGCTGCCTGCACTGTAGCCCACCGCGTAATGCCGTCCGGAGTTGAGGATAGGTACAACAATGTGTTTGCCGTCGTTCGGAAAATTATCCTGTTCAGCCAGCCTCCTGCCTGCCCTTTCCCTGTATTCCATGCCCAGTATTCTGTTAAAGCTGCCGCCCGGCCTCATGAAGTAAGGAAGTTCAAATGCGCACATGCTTTCTCTTATCCGGACTCCGGATTTTGTCAACTTGGGCCTTATGGATATTTTTTCAGTGCTGGCCCCGTCGGTTAAAATTAAATCGCCCGGCCCCAATTCTTCCGTGTCGTGAATTCCCATCGCGTATATGCCCGGTTCCTCGGACGCAAAATAAACCGACTTGCCGTTTCTGCCCATAAACAGCGGGTGGTAGCCCCAGGGATCCCTGTACGCGCCAACAACACCGTTGGCATCCATTACAACTAAATTGAATGCGCCCAGCGCCTCTTCCGCTACAGCGCGTACACCGGTTGTAATGCTGCCTGTTTGCCTGATAATTTCAGCAATAACTTTTGTATCGGAATCCTGGCCGTTTACTTCTATTCCGTGCTCTTCCGCAATTCTTCTGAAATTAGGGACATTGCCGTTATGAGAAACCACGAACCCGCCCGCCACTATCGGCTGCAAATTGCCCGGGTTTGTGTCACCGGTTGTCCTATACCTGTTGCTGAAAATTCCCCTGTCAGATCTTACCTTGGCAGCCTCCGGGTGTTCCGAAAAAACGACCGCCACTTTGCCAGTTCCCCTGTAAGTTCTGATAGTGTTTGTGTCCGTGTCATAAAGCGAAAAACCGCAGCCGTCGTAGCCCCTGTTTTGAATGCTCACGGCTTCAAAGAACATGTCCTGGAACGGCGTCGGCGTGTTTACAGCCCCGCCTATGCCGCATTTGTGCACGGGCGGGTAAATTTGCGCAGCCACGCTTACAATCGTTGATTTAGAAATTTAAACACCGGTTTACATATTATATTATTGGTTTTCATGGTTTCCTGGAAAGAGCTGCACGAATTCGCAGTAAAGGAAGGCATTAAAGAGGACCCGAGGGGGGAGCAGGAGATAAAAAGGGTCCTGGAAGACATAAAGGAACATTACGAAGAGCTAAAAGGCCACCAGAAAGAGTATTTTGACAAAGGAAGGCTCGAAAACCCGTTTGCGGACAGCCTTGTTCTCACCAGCGAAAATGCGAAGGATATAGCGTCAGTCGCAGTTGGTATTGACGTCGAAACGCAGGAGCTTCTTCTAATGGACCGTTTAAAGCAGAAAGGCGCCAGGATAGACGCGGTGATTACTCACCATCCTGAGGGAAGAGCGCTGGCCGCCCTGCACCAGGTCATGGACATGCAGATAAAGATCCTTCACAAGAGCGGCGTGCCTATTTCCCAGGCTGAGGCCATCGTCCGCCCGCGCGTCGACGATGTCCGCAGAGGGCTACATCCGATTAACCACACGCGCGCCATAGACGCTGCGCGCCTACTCGGCATCCCGTTAATGTCGATTCACACAATAGCTGACAACCACGCCCACCGGTTCCTGGAAAACCTTCTGGAAAAGGAAAAACCAAGGACTATCAGAAATTTGATTGATATTTTGTACAAGATACCCGAATACCAGTGGGCGGCATCCCATGGCATGGGACCCACGATATTCGTGGGCAGCCCGGAAAACGAATGCGGGAAAATAACCTTTGACATGACCGGTGGAACAGAGTTGGACAAGACAAGGATGAAGGTCATGGCGGAATCCGGGATAAACACCGTGGTCGCAATGCACATGTCAAAGGACCAGTACGAAGAAGCGAAGTCTCATAATATCAATGTCGTTGCCGCTGGACACATGTCCTCGGACTCGCTCGGTATGAACCTTCTTCTGGATAAGGTGGAGAAAAAATTCAGGTTAAAAATCACAGAGTTCTCGGGCTTCAAGCGCGTTAAAAGGAATTAGCCTGGACGGTTTTTGGTTAATGCTTTAATACCCGCGACGAAATTATCTATTGTGGCGGACGACCTTTTGGAGTTTTACGGCGCAGAATGCGCTCCCTGCACCGAGATGCGGCCCTTGGTCGAAAGGCTTGAGAAAGAGGAGGGCGTTAAAGTCGCCAGGATAGAGGTGTGGCACAACGCAAAAAACCTCGAGCTCATGAAACAATACGACAAAAATTATTGCGGCGGCGTTCCGTTCCTTTTCAACAGGAAAACCGGCAAATGGGTGTGCGGCTCTACGAGCTATGAAAACCTCAAAAAGTGGGCCTTGGGAAGGTGACCTATTGATGTCTCTGGTGTCGGATAAAAAACCGGAATGGCTGAAAACAAAACTGCAGACCGCGGGCTCCTTTGCCAGGGTGCGCGAAACTGTCAATAACCTCGGCCTACACACCGTATGCGAGTCTGCGCATTGCCCGAACATATCGGAATGCTGGTCCGGCGGGACAGCCACGTTCATGGTAATGGGCGACACGTGCACGCGGGGCTGCCGTTTCTGCGAAGTGTCGCACGGCCGTCCTGTAGGGTTGGACATATTCGAGCCTGTGAAACTGGCGAAAGCCGTAAAGGAGTTTAACCTGGATTACGTTGTGATAACATCTGTTGATCGTGACGACCTGCCCGACCAGGGAAGTTTGCATTTCGCTGCCTGCATAAGGGCGGTCAAAAGGATGAACCCCGGAATACTTGTCGAAGTGCTGATACCGGATTTCCGGGGGCGGGAAGACCTGATTAAAAATGTCGTAGACGCTGAACCCGATGTAATCGCGCACAACATAGAGACCGTCCGACGACTGCAACGCCTCGTTCGGGATGTCCGCGCTAATTACGATCAGTCGGTAAGCGTTTTGAAGGCTGTAAAAAAGCTAAACCCTAATGTACGGACAAAATCCTCTATCATGCTTGGTTTGGGAGAAACTGAACAGGAAGTTTGCGAGTCAATGGACGATTTGCGCAGTATCGGCGTTGATTTCTTCACAATAGGACAGTACCTGCGACCGACAAAGAGGCAGATGGCCGTGGAAAGTTATGTCCACCCTGAAGTTTTTCAAAGGTTGAAATCGGCAGGGGAGCAAAAGGGCTTCCTTTACGTTGCGTCGGGCCCGTTCGTGCGGTCTTCGTACCGCGCGGGCGAACTTTTCATAAAATCGCTCCTGAAAAAGTAGGACAGTCAACAATATCTGATATAAAGTGCAACTTATTTTGGCGACAGGTCATGAGAAAGGGTATAGTCAGGTTTTCCGTAAACTACGTGCAGATTTTGGACGAAAACGGAAAGTGCAGCGAGTCGACGGAGCTTACAAATGAGCAGGTAAAAGAAATTTACGAACTGATGGTCCTGTCCAGGATCTTCGACGAAAAGTCTGTCAAACTGCAGCGCGAAGGCCGGCTGGGCACGTACCCGCCGGTGCGCGGGCAGGAGGCGGCGCAGGTCGCGTCGGCCTACGCGCTCGACAAAAAAGACTGGATGATTCCCGCGTTCAGGGAAAACGCGTCGATGATAGTGCGCGGGCTCCCGATGGAGATGCTCCTCCAATACTGGGGAGGCGACGAGCGCGGCCAGAAAATACCCGCTGACCAGAACAATTTGACGTTCGCCATACCCGTAGGGACGCAGCCGCTGCACGCCGTTGGAATAGCGTGGGCGTCAAAAATCATGGGCGACAAAATAGCGTCCCTGGTTTATTTCGGCGACGGCGCGACTTCTGAAGGCGACACCAGCGAAGCCATGAATTTTGCCGGCGTTTTTAGCCTTCCGCTGGTTTTTGCCTGCATGAACAACCAGTGGGCGATATCCGTGCCAAGGAAAAAGCAAACAGCCGCTGAAACGATCGCGCAAAAAGCGATCGCGTTCGGTTTCGACGGCATACAGGTTGACGGCAACGATGTGTTTGCGGTGTACAAAGCGACTAAGGACGCCCTGGAAAAAGCCCGGTCAGGCAAAGGCCCCACGCTTATCGAGCTGTTTACATACAGAATGGGCGACCACACAACCGCCGACGACGCCTCCAGGTACAGGAAAAAATCGGAAATTGATGAATGGCTAAAGAAGGATCCCATAGAAAGATTAAGAAAATATATGGAATCGAATAAATTGTGGACAAAGGATTACGAGGAAAAATTGCTGGTAAAATCGGGGAAAAAAGTCGAGGATGCAATAAAAAAATACGAGTCCGTGCCTATGGAGGATCCTGGAAAGATATTCGAGTACGTTTATGCCGGGATGACAGAGAAGCTGGAAAACCAGCAAAAATCATTGGAGCGCCAAGATGAGTCAAAATCCTAAAAAACTGGCAAAAAATTGCATGGAGAACGTAAAGCTGATGTCCGTAGCGACCGTCAGCAAAAATAAACCGTGGTCTGCTACGGTGTTTTACGCATTCGACGAAAAATTCAACCTGTATTTCCTGTCCCGTTATTACCGGAACCACAGCAGGCATATAGAAAAAAATAACAGCGTGGCGGGGACAATAGCAAAACAACACAAAACGTTCGGTGCGCCGACATCTGGCCTGCAATTTTCAGGCACGGCAGGAATGTTGCGGGGAAAAGAATTGGAAAAGGCGTATAAAATATTTACTAAAAGGTTTCCGCGTGCAAGGAAGGAATTAAGTTCCTGGGAAGTCCTGGAATCGGAAAAGCAGCCTGTAAGGCTTTACAAGATTTTTGTCAAAAAACTGATTCTGCACGATGAAATCCATTTCTCAAAAGAAAAAAGAAGGGTTGTGGTGAAATGATGTTAAACATGGCCCAGGCAATTAACTTGGCCTTAAAGCAGGAGATGGAAAAAAATAAAAAAGTTGTCCTGCTGGGCGAAGACATCGGAGTCGACGGCGGCGTTTTCCGTGTAACCGAGGGCCTGCTTGAGAGGTTTGGGCCGAATCGCGTTATCGACACGCCCCTGGCAGAATCGGCGATAATCGGAACATCAATAGGAATGGCCATCTACGGCCTGAAACCTGTTGCGGAAATACAATTCGACGGATTTTTGTATCCGGCGCTTGATCAGTTAATCTCGCACGCTGCGAGGATTAGGAACCGTTCACGCGGCCGTTTCACCTGCCCTCTTGTTGTCCGCATCCCGTGCGCCGGCGGCATACACGCGCCGGAGCACCATTCAGAATCGCCGGAGACGCATATTGTGCACACGCCCGGATTAAAGGCCGTGATGCCGTCAACGCCTTACGATGCAAAAGGACTGCTGACCGCGGCAATGCGCGATCCTGACCCTGTCGTATTCTTCGAGCCGAAAAAACTTTACCGCTCGCCGAAGCAGGAGGTCCCGGAAAAGGATTACGACATCCCTATCGGAAAAGCCGGCGTAACAAAGGAGGGCGGCGACGTTACGCTCGTATCCTGGGGTACGATGGTTCACGTATGCGCAGAGGCCGCGGAAAAATTAAAGGGGAAAAACATAGACGCCGAAATAATAGACGTCCGGTCCCTGTCGCCGCTGGATACGGAAACAATACTGAATTCCGTGCAAAAAACGGGCCGTGCTGTCATAGTCCACGAGGCGCCGCGCACCCTCGGCCTGGGCGCCGAGATCGCGGCAACAATAAGCGAGGCGGACATTCTATCCTTAAAGGCGCCTGTCAAGCGCGTGACAGGCTTTGACATACCGATGCCCCTGGCTAAGCATGAAAACCTTTACCTGCCGGACGCGGGGCGCGTTTCAAGGGCTGCGGAAGAAGTCATGAAGTTTTGAACGCCAATATTAATCTGAAACCGGAAATGTGGCAAATTTAAAGTTTACGGGACAATACGGGTCATGGACTTACGGCCCTTTAATTTGTTTAACGTGGAGCCCGGCTTCGGGCTGTTAATTTATGGAAAATTGTGGGACGTGTTGGGCGTTAGCAGGAACGAACACAACATCCCGGTTTCTTATAGAATTTCATCGGGTTTCCAGGGAAAAGACGTTTCACCGGAAACCGTGATGTCAGAGGCGTTGACGCCCTGGTGCACCATGGTGGTTGTTCCTGCCAGCCATTACGGCAGGCAAGGAGCGCCCATGTTGTTATCGCCGGAATATTTCGACGATGTTTCCAGGAGGCACGCGGAACTATCCAAGATTGGCAGGGGCGGGCTGGTGGGCCAGCCTTTTAGGTCATCGGTTATCAGACAGGGGCCTATCGGAACAAGATCCGCATTCACCAATAACATTGTTTTCGGCCCCTACAATGGCCATAGATTTGCCGGCGGCGGAAACGGAACAGTGGGCATAAAGGTCGTACCAATTTACGAGGCTATTAGGGAAACCGGTTCCGGCAGTCGTAAGTTAAGCGGACCTTTGAACGGAAACGACGCATTGGATATGGTGGCAAGGCACGTGCCCGCAAACGCGTTTGAGAACGAAATCAGCGCGGGAATCGGCGCTGATCGCGATTTCATTGCAGGCCAGGAAGTTTTGGATCATTTGTATCAGATGGGCTTCACCCGGGAAGAGTTGCAGGGTGTCGCGTCGTTGCCGCAGCCGGCTTAAGAAACGTCTTCTTCTTTAATAGACCGCAACAAATTATCCGTATGCCATGCCACATCTGTGGTTCGGACCAGTCTAGTTATACGTGCCAGTCGTGCAAAAAAGAAACATGCTATTCGCACGCCCGGACCGTTGACAAGTCTGTTTTTTGCATCAATTGCCTGAAAAACGCAAAGCCTGCAAAAAAGGAGAAAAGCTTTCTTGAGGCCGCTTTTGTTTATTCCCTTGTCCTGACCGTAGGCATTGGCGCCATATTTTTTGTCGGCGAGTACGCAATTTTCGGTTTGTTGGAAACCTACTCAAGCCTGCTGCCCGATACGGCCAAAAGCCTCGTAGCGCTTTTCAGGGGGACATCCGTAGCGCTTCTGCTCGGGTCTGTTGCAATAACCGTTTTGTTATTTCTGGCCAGCAAGCTAACAAAGAAAAAACCGCGTCAGCAGCCTGTACAACCGAAGCAAGGATGATTCACACCGATGAGGTTAGCTTCTTATATTTTCGCCTGAAGCCTTTCTTGTAAACGGTGTTGTATTTTTTCTTGTGGCCCCTGTCCTTCTCGAAAAATTCCTGCCTGCTCATTAAATCACTGTAAATAATTTTACCTGCAATTAATAAATTGTTTAATCTTCACAGGACGTAAAGTTCGGTTCCGACACCGTCCATCCATTCCCTGGTTTTTTTCAGGTCCTGCATGCGCCCGAGGTAGGCGTCTCCCATTTCCCTTGTGCGCTGGTCCGATGAGGCTTTCATCGACTCGCCCAGCCGGGACATAAAGCCGTTGGACACGAGCAATTCGCGGGCGGTGGGCATTGCCGCGTTTATTTGCCTGACAAACGCGGTTATATCCTCGGCCGTGAAACTGCCGTTTGCCCTTAGGCGCCTCAAATGCCGTATTATGAAATTGGCGTCTTTGGTTTCCAGGAAGCTGACAACCCAGGCAATGCTTTCCTCAACCGAAAAATCAAGCACGTCCCTCAGGGTCCTCAGCACGCCGTGCGTCCTTTCCGAGAAAATGTCAGAATACACCGCAACCTCCGGCTGGACCAGACATCTCACGACATGGGTCATTTCGTGGTTTGCGTACGGCCTTATGTGTCCGGGGTTATTGAAATTCCCGAGATAAACCGGCCCTAAGATCAATTGCACTGGAAATTTCCGGCCTTCCGGAGGCCTTAAAACCTGGCAGTACGTAACCCCGTTCTCCGCGTCGCCCAGGGCAAGCTCCCGGCCTTCGGTTTCCTGGCCAAGGGTGGTGGAATATTTTTTCGCAACTTCCGACATTTTCGGTATTATGAGTTCTTTAGCTTCTCCCATGGAGAACGCCAGTGACGGCGGTTTCCTGTCGCTGATGTTCGCGGCCCCGGACAACCGGTCCCACGCCTCAGCAAACGCACCGCGTATCTCAACCTCGTAATTGACCATTCAGCAAAGTCGGAAGGTTAGAGATTTAAAGCACGTAATGCGTAGGTTCGCGCTGCTTCGCGCGCAGCCTGATTGTGTATTCGCTGGCTGCCGGGTCCTTCACATGCTCTATTTCGTGTATCAAAACATGTTTTTTCAAGTAGCCTAAACCATAACGGATCCATATTTTGTTAATGCAATCGGTCATACCCAGCACGTTTTCAGGCAGGTAGCTGGCGAAGATTTCAACAACCTCCATGCCCGCGATAGTCTTTGCGTCGGAATAATCGATTTTGATCCCGAGCACGCTTACGTAACTTTCTGCCGCCGTTTCTTGTTTTTCCTTGTCGCCCGGCCCGTTTCCTGGGTTTTCCAAATCATCTTCGTCGTCATCTGAATCGTCTTCGACCCATTTTTCGACTTTGCTTATATGTTGCGGGATTTGGGCATCAAAAATGGAAGCCACCTAATATATTATACTTATC
>JACOVS010000040.1 GCA_016177205.1 Candidatus Aenigmatarchaeota archaeon | reverse complement strand
TGGTGATCACGTGCAAAAAATGCGGAAATATAACGCGTTTCCCTTACGGCCGCCGCGAACAACCGGTTTAAACCATATATATTATTAACCGCACTATTATGGAGAGTGAATTTGATGGACGCAAGAAACAAGGATCCGCAAAAGCTTATCGCAGTTACGGCTGTTAAGCTTGGGGAGATGAAAGAGCTGGCGCCCCCGGTCTGGAGCAGGTTCGTGAAAACAGGCACTGCCAAGAGGCGCGGTCCTGACTCGCCGGACTGGTGGTCTGTGCGCGCGGCCTCGATATTGAGGCGTGTTTACATGGACGGGCCTGTCGGGACGTCACGCTTGCGCACGGTTTACGGGTCAAGGAAGCACCGCGGAACGAAGAGGGAGCATTTTTACATGGCTTCAGGCGCGGTCATAAGGAAGATATTGCAGCAGCTTGAAGCGGCAGGGATGATTAAGAAGGTGGACAAGCCGAAAAAGGGCCGCGTTATAACGCCGCAGGGCCAGAAGTTCCTTGACGGCCTGGCAAAAGCGGTTTAAATCCGCGCCTCAACTGTTATTAAGGGTTGATCATGGCCGACGATGAGGCAGCAATGAGGAAGAACATCCTTTCAAGGGCGCTTTCGAAAGAGGCCTACGAGCGCTTGTCCCGCGTACGGGCGGTGAAACCGGAGCTGGCTGCGCAACTGGAAACGTACATGGTCACGCTGTTCCAGTCAGGCCAGATTAAAACGGAAATAAGCGACGAGCAGCTAAAACAAATACTGGACAAGGTAACGCAGAAAAAAGAATTCAGGATCAGAAGGGCGTAAGATGAGCAACGTTAACAGGATAAGCAAAAAAAGGCGCTTGGCAAGGATAGGCAGGATATCCGACGCCCCCCGCTGGGCGGACATACGGAAATTCGGCCTGAAAAGGGCGCGCTCGCGAAGAATACGCGTTGACAAGGTCAAGAAATGGAGACGGAGCAGGTTAAAGCTATGACAGAGGAAAAGATTTACGACATCCCGCTCAGGAAATTCTATACCGAATCGAGCCGCAGGAAAAAGGCCGCCCACGCGGCCAAGGGCGTCAGGGGTTTCATAGCAAGAAAGACGCGATCCGGGAATGTGATCCTCAGCACCGCGGTTAACGAACTGATATGGTCTCGCGGCGTCGCGCACCCGCCCGCAAAGATCCGCGTTAAGGTGAAAAAGGAAGGCGAGAAGGTAATGGCGGATCTGATATCAGCAACACCGGCCACGGAGACAAAAAAAGAAAATTCCGGTGCCGCGGAGAATAAAATTCCTGAACCAAAGAAACAGGAAGAACAGAAGAAGGCGTAGGTTGAACCATGGAAGATGGTCGCACGCTGCGGATGAAAATTTTGGGCGACACCAGCATCGGGCTTTTTTGCGTCGCAACCGAGGGTTTTTGCCTGGTTCCCCGGACTGTCACGGAAAGGCAGGTTTCGGAAATTGAAAATGTTTTGGAAGTCCCCGCCCACAAAGTTTCCATAGGCTACACTAATTTTGTCGGGGCCTTTGTAGCGGCAAACAGGAACGGCGTCGTAACGTCAAACACTATCGAGGATGACGAAAAAAGGAACATGGAAAAAAACCTTGGCGTAAATGTGTGCGTCCTTGATTCCAGATTCAACGCCTTGGGAAACCTTATAGCGGCAAACGACAAGGGCGCTGTGGTGTCCGCGCTGTTCACCGAAAGGCAGCGCAAAGCGATTTCCGAATGCCTGGGAGTGGAGGTCCAGACGTCACGCGTCGCAAAAACCCCTCTGGTAGGATCAGGCTGTTTGGCAAACAACAACGGCGCCCTGCTGCACAGGGAGGTTACGGAAACTGAAAAGGAAAGATTCGAAAGCGCGCTAAAAGTAAAATCCATGACCGGGACGCTCGGCTTCGGCTCTCCGTGGGTCGGCGCTGTCGCAACCTGCAACTCAAAAGGGCTCGTCGCCGGCCAGCAGACCACAATCCACGAAACGATAAGGGCGGAAGAGGCCCTGGGTTTTTAGTAGGAAAAAATAATACCGACTGACGAATGGTGATAAATTGCCAAAAGAAAAGCTTAGCATAATCATACCCACGTACAACGAAGGCGAAAACATACCTGTCCTGATTAAAAAATTGAACAGGATGCTATGGAAAAATGCGATAGACGCGGAAATAATCATCGTTGACGACAACTCGCCAGACGGCACCGGGAGGCTGTGCGCAGCGCTTTCTAAAAGGCAAAAAAATATAGTTGTCCTGCAGCGCCCCGGGAAACTTGGCCTGTCGTCGGCGGTCATAGACGGCTTCAAAAAGGCCGGAGGCAGCGTAGTCGTTGTGATGGACGCGGACCTCAGCCATCCTGTTGAAACCGTGGCGAAAATGTTCGCCGAAATAAAGAATGGTGCGGACTTGGTAATAGGCAGCCGCTACGCCAGCGGAGGAAGCACGTCGGGCTGGCCCCTGGAAAGGAAAATAACGTCCTGGGGCGCGACAATGGCCGCAAAACTGTTCACGAAAATCAGGGATCCGGTTTCCGGCTTCTTCATGTTTCGCAGGGAGGTCATCAAAGGCGTGAAATTAAGCCCTGTCGGCTACAAGATCGGGCTTGAAGTCATTGCGAAAGGCCGTTACAAAAAGGCGGTCGAAGTCCCTTACACGTTTGTCAATCGCAAGGCGGGCAAGACAAAGCTTGATGTCAGGGAGTACGTTAATTACCTCAGGCAGGTTGTAAGCCTGGCAGCGTACAGGCTTTCTGGAAGGTTAAAATAAGCTCGGCGCCCAATAATATTATCAAGGGCTTCCCATGCTGGACATGTTGTTTGCGGTGTTCTATTTCGTGCTGCTCTATATGAGCGTTTTCCTTATGTTAACCCTGACAGAGCAGGGCGAGTTCCGCTCCGACCTGAAACCGGACAAGCCCGGCAAGTGGCCTTTCATCTCTGTCATAGTGCCCGCGTTCAACGAGTCCGCAACGATAAAGCGCGTCATAAACTCTGTCTTGGGCCTGGATTATCCGAAAGACAAGCTTGAGATAATCGTCGTCGACGACGGCTCCACTGATAACACATCCGAAATCGTCAAAGGGATGAAGGGTAGCAGAATAAAACTGCTAGGCCAGCCGAGAAGGGGCAAGGGGGCCGCCCTTAACCTGGGCATGGACCACGCAAAAGGCGGCTTCGTCGCCTGTTTGGACGCCGATTCGTACGTCTCGCCCGGTTCGCTGAAGGAAATGGTTGTAAATTTTAACGACGATGGAATTGCTGCCGTAACGCCTGTAATGCGCGTCCATAACCCAAAAACGCTGCTGGAAAAGGTGCAATATGTGGAATACCTGCTCGCCGTTTACATGAAAAAACTGCTGAGCCACATCAACTCGATTAACGTAACACCGGGCCCTTTCAGCATTTACCGCGCCGACGTGCTTCGCAGCATCGGAAAATTCGACGAGGATTCCGTTGTCGAAGACCAGGAAATAGCGTACCGCATACAGCAAAACAATTACCGGATCGTGCAAAGCGACCGCGGGGATGTGTACACCGCGGCTCCGAAAAATCTGGGGGACCTGTACAGGCAGCGAAAAAGGTGGTACAAGGG
>JACOVS010000038.1 GCA_016177205.1 Candidatus Aenigmatarchaeota archaeon | reverse complement strand
TCATGCGGGATAAATTTTTCTTTTATTTCACAAAGACTAAATTAAGTTGGTATGAAAAACGCCGAAATTGCGAAGATACTGTACGAGATAGCGGACATGCTGGAGATGCAGGATGTCGAATTCAAACCACGCGCGTACAGGCGGGCGGCGCAGTCCGTAGAAACTTTGCAGCGCGACATAGCGGAAATCTGGCACGAAGGACGGTTAAGGACGATACCGGGCGTCGGGGAGGCCATTGAAAAGAAGATAAGCGAGTTTTTGAAAACAGGGCGGTTACCGTATTACGAAAAACTGAAAAAATCCCTGCCCGTTGATTTGCAGTCGTTGATGTCTGTAAGCGGACTTGGCCCGAAGCGGATAGGCCTTTTGTACAGGAAACTGAAAATAAAAAACCTGGAAGATCTTGAGAAGGCGGCCAAAGAACACAGGATTGCAAAACTGGACGGATTTGGCGAAAAAAGCGAGGAAAAAATACTGGGCGGCATAGCGTTTGCGAAAGGTTTCAAGGGGCGCATGCTTCTCGGAACCGCGTTGCCGATCGCGGACGAAATTGTTAAGCGGCTCCGCAAACTGGATTTTGTCAATCGGGTTGAGTTTGCAGGATCTTTGCGCCGTATGAAGGAAACGATAGGCGACATAGATATTCTTGTAACTTCCAAAGATCACGATAAGGTGATAGATTTCTTTACTAAGATGGACGATGTGGGCGAAGTAATGGCGCGCGGCCCTACCAAGGCTTCGGTCAGGCTGAAAGGCGGCGTGCAGGTGGACATACGCGTTTTGGACGACAAACTATTTGGCGCCGCGCTGCAGTATTTCACAGGGTCCAAAGAACATAACGTTGCGATGCGCAGGATTGCGATCACCCGCGGGCTCAAATTAAGCGAATACGGGCTGATGAAAAACGGAAAACTGGTCGGCGGAAAAACAGAGGAAGAAATTTACAACAAACTTGGGCTGGGTTGCATAGAACCGGAAATGCGCGAAAATACCGGAGAAATTGAAGCGGCAAAAAATAAAAAACTTCCTGAACTGGTAAAATACGGCGCTATAAAAGGCGACCTGCAGATGCACACGAAATGGAGCGACGGCGCGAATACAGCAAAGGAAATGGCCGATGCGGCGGAGAAACTGGGTTACGAATACATATGTATCACAGACCATGGCGGAAACTTGAAGATA
Source organism: Candidatus Aenigmatarchaeota archaeon (assembly GCA_016177205.1). Taxonomy (GTDB): domain Archaea; phylum Aenigmatarchaeota; class Aenigmatarchaeia; order JACPZZ01; family JACPZZ01; genus JACPZZ01. The sequence goes on along the minus strand of JACOVS010000038.1, from coordinate 2,945 downwards.
GCTGGCAGTTTGAGCGAACCGGAATTTCGCAAACAATGGAAAGAGATAAGTGCGTCCGGTGAGAATCCGGGCGTTAAAATACTGAAAGGCGTGGAAGCTAACATTGAGCCGGACGGGAAGATTGACATGCCGGACAAATTCCTGAAAGAATTTGACGTCGTTGTCGCGTCGATACACTCGTCTTTCGGGCTTACGAGGGAGCAGACAACAAAAAGGCTGGTCGAAGCGATTGAGAATGAGAACGTTGATATCATAGGCCATCCCACAGCGCGGAATATTGACGAAAGGAGGGGCGTTGACATGGATTTTGGAAAGATCTTTGACGCGGCTAGAAGGACAGGGACGTTGCTTGAAATAAACGCACAGCCCAAGAGGCTGGATTTAAACGATGTTAACGCACGCGAAGCGATAAAAGCGGGCTGCAGGCTTGTTATAAATACAGACGCTCACAGCGCAGATCAGCTTGCAAACATACGGTTTGGCGTCGGAGTTGCGAGGCGGGCCTGGGCTGAGAGTAAAAATATAGCTAATACGCTGCCGCTGAAGGATTTTATGAAGTGCTTGAAGAGATGATTTGGCAGGAAAAATTAAGCGCGTATAGGACTTGCTTCTATCAGTCTTATCCTTTCTGTGACAAGACACCCCAATAGAAGATAGAGCGGCACAATTTTATCCTGATATCCCTCGAAAACATGGGCGATGCCACCCACGTGCAATTGCGGTTTCCTTCTCCGTATTTCATCCGCCATGAACTGTTCCCTTTCTTCCGGATTTACACCAACCAATTGTTTGATATCTTCAAAGGATTTCTTGGCATCCGGGGCAACCCGGCTTTCCATTTTTTTAATTGCTTGCGGATCTGAATATCCTTTGTCCACACTCGCTATGTATCTGGCTCTAAGCAAAGCCAGAGGCGTGCTGCCCATTCGCGGGTCCATACTGCTAAATTCTTTTTTCAGAACACTTAGAAAAGTCTCTTCCCCACCATATTCAAAAAGCCTCTGGTAATTCGGGTGATCCGCACCATACACCTGGGCCTTTCCGCCTTGCGCATATCCGCACGCAACCGCCAGTTCGTAAACCCCAAGCATGCACATCTCCGCATAAAATTGTTTGATGTTTTTGGGTCCTTTTAGAGATTCTACTAGTCTGGCATTCCGCTTGTTTCTTTCCTCGTATATCCGCAACGACTCCTCTACAGGAATTCCCGCAGGCGCTTCTACAGTTATTATTTCCGGTTGAAAGCGGTCCAACAAACGCCGGAGTCTTCTGGGACCCTCCAGATCTGTATGTATTGTTCCTACAAGTTTCATATCATGTTGTGTGATACAGAAAGAATTAAAAGCTTTATTTTCTTATTGAGCTCTTTCTAGTTCCTGGTCAACAACCTGCTTGAACACACTGTACGGGACTGCGCCCGGTATTACTACGTAGCCGTCCTTCGCATTGCCTATGAAGAACGTCGGCGTTCCCTGTACTCCGGCTTTTTCGCCGTCGGACAGGTCCTTTTGCACTTCGGACGCGTATTTTTCCAGATCCAAACAAGAATTGAAACTCGAGGTGTCTAAGCCTATTTCTGCTGCCCATGACTTCAGGTTGTCCGCGCTGAATGCGACTGTTCCCTGTCCTTGTTTATTTTGTTCGTCGAAAATTTTGTCATGCATCTCCCAGAACTTGCCCTGCTCGTTTGCACACTGACCGGCTTCCGCCGCTATGAACGCTGCGGGATGCAGCGAAGCTGGCAATGGAAAGTCGCGGTAGACGAAATTGACTTTGCCTGTTGAAACGTAATTGGCCTTTAAGTCCGGCAACACATCCCTGTATGTTGCGCGGCAGAATGGGCATTGGAAATCGGAAAATTCCACGATTGTAACAGGGGCGTTGGTGTCCCCAAGGGACGGGTCGTCGTCAACGGAAATTGACGCGCGCTGCTGGATTGTCGTGGTTGTCGTCAAGCCGGTTTTTGGGACGAAAAACTGGCTGCCCAGGTAAATTCCGATGATCAGCGTGAGCAAAACGATTGAAACCGTGCGCAGGGTGGATTTCTTGATCACGAACTCGTCTTTTTTAGCCATAGCAACTTACCCGAGAACTAGTTAATATCGCACTCCGTGATATTTAAGCGTTAGCGAAAAATTCTTTTTTAATCCGGTGCGCGAATAATGTTTGTGAAAATCAAGAAGAACGTTAAAGACCACATGAAAAAGGAGCGCAGCACGCAAGCCGGTTCTTTGCTGAGGCAGGTTATCTTGGGCGGGCAGGACGGGCTAGTAAATGTGCTGGGGCTCATATTGGGTGTTGCGGCTGCTACGAACGACGCGAGAATAGTCATTATCGCGGGGTTGGCCGCAACGATGGCCGAATCGATATCCATGGCTGCGGTTGCGTACACCTCCTCGAAAGCTGAGAAGGAATACTACCAAAAGGAGCTGGCGCGCGAGATGTGGGAGATAAGGCACATCCCGGAAATGGAAAGGGAGGAGATAAAGATAATTTATTACAAGAAGGGTTTCAGGGGAAAGCAGCTTTCCGGCATAGTTCGCAAGATAACCTCGGATAAAAAACTGTGGCTGGACGTTATGATGAGCGAAGAGCTGGGACTGGCGGAATCGAGAACGAAAAACCCGATTGCCGAGGGCGTTGTTGTCGGTTTATCCGCGCTTATAGGGTCATTGATACCCCTTGCGCCGTTCTTTTTCCTGGCTGTTTCGAATGCCATGGCATGGGGCCTGGCGGTTTCGATTTTATCCCTGTTTATTTTCGGCGCGATAAAATCAAAAATAACGGTTGGTCATTGGGCAAGGAGCGGTATAGAAATGGCTGTCGTCGGAACGGTCGCGGCGATACTGGGCTACCTTATAGGCGTTCTGCTGGGAAGCGTATATTACTAGAAGCATACCGGAAAGCTAGAAGCATATCGTATACTGTATCGATATGCTTCAGTT
>JACOVS010000039.1 GCA_016177205.1 Candidatus Aenigmatarchaeota archaeon | reverse complement strand
GGGAATTTCCCAGCAATTTATCGATGTAAGGCCCAATATTCTTATGTTTCTCACTGCTAAAAATCTTCACGGCCATAAAATAAAGATGATTTGTGGTCGTTATAAGCGTGACCTCGCATAAACTTACCCACGGCTAAAGTCTGTGGGCATTGTAACTAAGATCAGGAGATTCAAAATGTTCGACATTAAGAAGTCCGTCATTGCTTGCTACAATAGGCTGGTTTACAGGCAGCCCGAAGGTCATAGCCAGTGGCTTGACCCTGTTTCTGATGTTGAAAGAGGCGTTCAGATCGGCGTTGCAGGAATAACCGCAATGCCCGCAGGAGAAGAAGCCTTTGTTTCTTGTCCCGATTTCATTGCACATCCGGCAGGTCTGGCTTGTGTATTGCGGGTTGATATAAGCGACCAGACAACCTCTCTGGACAGCCTTGTATTCGATGTAGCTTTGCAATTGACTGAAAGCCCACGAATGCAGCTGCTTGTTGAACCTCTTTCCCCTGTTGGAACGGATGTTTGTTATTCCTTCCAATGCAACGATGTTGCCTTCTCCCAAACTGTTTACGATTTCCCTGCTGATGTTGTGGTTCTTCCACCGCATAAAACGTGTCCATCTGCCAGAAATCTTTTTGAGGTGCCTTCTGGCGGATTTCGTTCCTTTGCTTTGCAGGGAAGCAGTATGTTCCTGATGCCTGCGCATCTTAGGGATGACGCTCCCGTAGAATTTACGGTCGGAAGTGACGGCAAGGTGTTTTATTCCGACGTCTACACCGAGAACTTGCCTGTGTTGAGCGGAGCGTATTGGAATGTCAATGTCTTTGGAAAAACAGATACCGAAGAACATCCTGTTTTTTCTGTCTACCCAAAGGACGCTTTCATTGATTTTCCAATCAATGTATTTCTCGGCGTATCTGGGAAGCGCGACATTGAACTTCTTGCGGCCTTCGATTGTGGAAAGGCTGAGAACTCCATGCCTGTAGGAGAAACTTCGTGGGTTGTTGAAACGCATGGAATGCCCTTTGATCATAGGTCTGGATTTGGCCCGTTTGACGGTTCCGCAGGCCTGCTTGATGCAAGCGATTGCGAGTTGACTCGGCAATCCGAAACCCCTGATTTCTTTGTAGACGAAGGGGTGCAATCTTACGTTGTTCCTTATTCGTTTTTCCCAAGCAACATCAACACAGAATTGCAATGCTTTGCGATAAATTCCTATGGTTTTCGAGATAGCGTCATCGTGTGGAATCTTAATATTGACCGTCGCTCTGCCCAACATAATATCATCATCTTCGAAGGCGCGCTTAAACAGCTCAGTGTACGGAGTTCCGATAGAATATTTCAATTCCTTCCACCCGTGAATGGTGTGGATGTCCTTGGGGCGGTTTGATGAAGACCCCGATATGCTCCATTTGCCTCCAGTCTGACATACTTTGCGCCAGATGCAGAAAAAATGTTGAAACCGGAAGGATAAGCGGCCTAGGCGCCAAGGTGATAAAAAACCTGTACGCCCTGTCGAAGACCACCAGATCCCTGGACAATGTTGTCATAGAAAAGGTCGTGGACCTGGACAGCCTGATACTGATACTTTGCCAGAAAACAGACGTAGCGAACATGGTTGGCAGGGAGGGAAGAATAACCAAAGAGTTGAGAAAAAATTTTGGCAAACAGGTCAAGATTGTTGGAAGGGAAGATTACAAAGGTATGATATCAAGCCTTATGTTCCCGGCAAGAGTCAGTATCGGGAAACTTTATTCGAACGGGATGGAAAGCATTAAGATAACAATGCAGAAGAGCCAGTTGAAAAGCCTGCCCGCAAAGCAAGAGGACCTTCTGACAGCGATAACGGAAATAACAAACATGAAAACCGAGTTGAGCGTTCAGTAGGGTTTCCTGTAGTGGCTTTCCAATATATCAAGTTTTTCGCCCAACACCTTCAACTGAGCCTTCACGGTCTCTATCTCCGCGAGTATCAGGTCTATCTTCGGGCCGCCGCCCGGGCTCGGTTGCGCCGGGTACGTTGGCGCGCCGGGATACTGCTGCGTCACAGGCAGTTGCGGTTCACGCAAAACATCCATGGGCGTGCGCGGCGTTTTATCCTCGTAGCGGGATTCGTACGATTTCAAAACATCCTCGGACGGAAGCCGCACGCTTGGCGGTTCCATGCTTTGCTTCACTTCTCCAAGGCCCGGTTTTTTCGGGGAGAACTTCCTTACAGCGCCCAGCACACTGTCCAGGAGGCTCATCTGCTAATCTTCTCCGGCAAATTGAACGCTGTGCGAAGGTCGTTGAGCGTCATGTTCATCCTTTCTTCGTTGCGTTTCAGCATCGCGATCCTGCGGGCCTTGTAAAAATAATTCAGGTAAATCAAAATGGCAAGCTTTACCAGAGGGTTGCCGTATTCGAAATCCGTTTGCAGTTGCGCGTACATTATCATGCGCACCGTGCCTTGTTTTGTCTCAGCGTGCTGTTTTCCCTGGTAACGCACGTTGATCAGCAGGTTTGTGAAACCGTCTTCCTCCCTCTTGAAATCCACCTCAGTGAAAAATGTCCGGACAACATCGGTGATGTCCCATCTCACGTCCTTCTGGGTCCAGCGCGTGCCGCTGATTTCGAAATACTGGCGTATCAGAGAGTTGGCTTGGTTGACCATTTTCCATGGCTCCGGCCCGGTGTATACCATGTCGATTTCCTTATGAGGTGCGAAGAGGTCGTCAGCAATGCGCCATTTTCCCATCTAAACCATCCCGGTTTGTATAATTGTCCACTTTGTTATTGATTGAAAATCAGGGCGGGTCAAGCCGTCCTGAATTCTTCAAAAGCCTTTTTGATCTCTATTTCCATGTTCCTTATCAGCGCGCGGCCCTCGTGCAGGTATTTCAACCTTTGTGTCTTGTAAAAAATGGTGTGCCAGAACATTCTGATAAGCTCGTAGAATATGCTTCTCTGCCAGAGCGTATCCTGCGGGTACTCTGTGCGCAGCGTCCCGAATAGGCGCACGCGGGCAACGCCCTCGCCTTTTGTGCTCTGGCCGGTCAGTTCTACGGACATGCGGAAGTACGTAAACCTGTCCAGCGGCTTTGAAATTTCCCAGAAAACATCGAATTTTTGCGCGTCGCCCACGTTGTCCCATTTGAACGTACGCTCCTGGACCTGCCCGCGGTCGACGCCGAAGATCAGGGGTATCAGCTCGGACAAACGGGTGTAAAATCGCTCGGGCTTGGGCCCGCGATAATTCATGACGATGTAGTACGGGTCGAACCTTATGAAAGGGTCCTCGATTACTAGTTTTGTCCTTGCAATGACCATGTCAGAACCTCACTTTATTATTTAATCTTCCCCCTTAAAATCTAATACAGATGGTTTTATGGCGTCCGAATCGGCCATATTGAAGGCCGGAGTTTTGCTGGTCACGCTAACTGTTCTTCTGCTCTTTGTCCTTGTAAGTGGGCCACGGGGCGTTTTGGAGGCCTTTTCCACGTTAAGCATAACCACGGGACTGTTCATACTCCTGGCCCTTTTCGGCTTTTTGAGTGCGGGGGCTGAAAGGCCTGGCGCGGCGATTGCGGTGGCGTCCGTACTTATCGTGGGCGGGTTCCTGGCAAGCTCGACCTCGGGATTTACGAGCGTGGCCACGTTTCTTTTGGTTTTCAGCGCAATACTGGTGTTTGTCTACGGCCTTGCCGGGAACAACAAGCCTGACAGCCACATCCTTGTACTCACGGTAGCCGCGGCCATCATAATATTCCTTGGGGGCGGCGCGCTGCCGACCGGGATGAGCTTAACAGCAACAGGGTTGATGTTACTGATAACAATGTTCGGCGTAATGGTCTTCGCATTTTCCAAGTTCTCAGAGGAGAGTGGTTGGATGTTCTTCCTGCTGGCAGCGGTTGCGGTTCTGGGCGGGTTCATTTTTGTGCTTTCAGGGTTTTTGCCAACTTTTATATTTGCTGTCCTGGCCCTGTTTGCTTACGCGGCAGCCAGGATGTTCCCGGATTCGACGTCCGGGCACGGGGTAATATCGTGGATCGGGACAGCCTCGGCGATACTGGCAGTGTTTTTCCTGGCCTCGGTACAAGGGTTGTTCCCGGGACTTCTCCGGGGGACGGCGTTGTTCATAATGGCTGCCGGCCTTATTGTCATAGCGTTTTTCCTTAGGATCAGCGAAAGGGAGATACCGGGCATAACAGGCTCTGGCCTTCTGCTCGGAACCATTTTAACCCTTGCCGGGCTATACTTAGTATTGTTCTAGGCGATTGCGATGGTTGAATTTACCAGCTTTGACATGGTTTTCCTGAAGGTGCTGGGAACCGTACTGATCATCCTGGGCTTTTTCATGGGGGCGTTCTTTCCGTCGCGCGATTACGAGCCGAAGTTCAGGTTTATCGGCGTGCTTGTGCCGGGCACGCTGATAATCATCGGACTTTACCTCTGGAGCGTCTGAATGAAGCATACCGATACAGTATGCGGTATGCTTCAGCCTGCAGAATAACTTTTTTACCGGCCGAGTACAATATTATATTGATCTGCGTGGTTTTCGAACAAATTGGGGGGTTGATGCTTATAGGCGCTGGCCTTTTTTTAATAATATACTTCCCTGACACGGAAGACTTGGAGTTCGGGCCCTTCACTCTGGTTGCGATATTCGCGGGCCTGTTCCTGCTGATCATAGGCATAAGGCTTTTGCTGGGGTGAACCAATGGTAAGATTCGTGGTTAACAGAATGAACGGGGAGTTCCTTATAACATACCCGCCGGACCAGAACGGCGTACAGGACAGCTTCGGAATCGATGCCTACAACTTCCCCGGCATTCTGATAAACCCGACCGGGCCGCTGGGATTTATCTCGCTCCTTTACGTCAAGACGATGTTGCAGCTTCCCAAATTCGGGTACGGCGTTTTCAAATACGCGGACAGGTTTGAGATAAATCCCACATACAGGGAATATTACGCGTCTACGATCGCGCAGAAGCAGGACCTGGAAACGAAAATCAAGGCCGGCCTTGAATCCGCATCGCGGGCGATAAGCGATTACGAGCTGCTGGCCCACGACCACAGGAAATACCAGGACTACCTGGACTATTTGAACAGGTACGAAAAGGGCGCCAAAGACCTTGCAAAGGCGAAGAAGGAAAACAACGAAGAGGCGAAAAAAAAGGCTGAGAGGGACATACTGGAATCGAACACCTCGTTAAAGGCGATTTTCATAGACCAGGTTGACGTCCACACGGGCGAGGGCGTCGCGCTGAAATTAATAGTCAGCCGGTGGCCGAACATCATAGTGGATTTCATGAAGTTGCAGGACAGCATGACCGCGTCCGAGGACATTGTAAAGGATTTCGTACCAAAAATAACAACGGCAGAGGCTGTTGTCCTGGCAACGAAAAACAAGCTTTTCCTGAAATGGAAAGACCTTTTTAAGGGCGCTGTAAAACAGAGGTACCTGAACATACTGAGCCTGATGAACGCAAGGCGAAAGAGCATAGAACAATACAAAAAATGGCTGCGGCCTTATGTTATACAGCACGAACTGCTTCAGGAGAGTCACGAAAAGGCGTCGGATCCTTCCGGGGCATCGGCCGGAGCCGATGGGGTCGCGGCCAAAACGGGGGGGCGAGCGATGACTCACAGATTACACGTCGGCGCGCACGCGATGTCGTTTCACGACATAGCTACTTACGCATGGAAACCCTTTGCCCCGGGCGACATGTACAGGGCGAGCGTTCAAAGAAAGGAAATAGACGTCGAACTGGAATACCTGGGAAAAAAGAAGGAGGAAAGGGCAGAAGATGAGGCCATACTGAAAAGGTTCGGGTTAAGCTACAGGGATGTGGAAGGAGGCAAAACCACGACCACGTTTTGGTTAAATCCCTACGATGTGGTTGCAAAGGTCGCTTTGTACGGCGATAAGCACGGCAGCAAGAGAGGCCGCGTGGACGGCCCCTCGCTGATTGAAGAACACCCCTGGATAAAGCCAAAGGAAATGGAAGCGCAGGTTGTCTGGCTGCTGAAGGAGTCTACATCCCAGCCGAAAACGTACCAAAATACACTGCAGCTGCACCCGGACTATATATACTATGTACTATGGGACCTGACATTTGCCCGCGCTATAATAAACCTTCCACAGGGGACTGCGGACGACGGCTTCGTTTTCATAAAAATCGCTTTCATCAGCCAGAACGTGCTTCTTGTCAAGCTTGTGGAAAGGTGGGCGAGCGAGCAGAGATTTGACCGGGACGTGGAAGAGGTCCTGGGATTAACAGCGATAGACGAGAATGAAAAAATAGACGCGGGGATAACGGGCAACATGGAGGACGTGGCGAAAAAGAAATTCCCGGAACTTTACGCTGCTGAAAAAAAGGACGACGGGAAAAAGGAGGAATTCGACATTGTGAAATCCGTGGATCACAGGCTGAACGAAATGCAAAACTTCCTGGAAATCTTTATCGGTTCGGGCAACAGGTTCCAGTTTTTCAAAAAAGGCCCGTACGAAACAAACCTGAGGGACCGCATAACGCGGCAATTTTCGAAAGCCTTCGCTGACACGTACCGTGATGAGTTTATCAGCTGGTTTGAGGGCGCGGCGAGAATAGGCGATTAAATAAGCCTTTCTTTTTTAAGAAAAAAGAAATCCTTAAGGGAAAGAAAAAACATGCGCGGTGAAATAAAATGGTGTACACAATAGGCGTATCAAGCGGGTGGTGGGGGATAGCCAAGACGCCGGATCTGCTGGGGCTCGGGTTTAAGGCCATGTCCGCGGCGACGTACGGAGTCACCTTTGTTCAACTGGACATCGAATCGCCGTCGGAATTCATGGAACCCCTTTTGGAGCAGCAACTGACCATAGCCCGCGAAGATTTGGGATTAAATTATGGCATACACGGAGAGTTCGACATGAAACTAGAGCACGCGGTAAAAGACATCTGGGACATTTTCCACGAGAGGCTAACCGACCACATAAAAGGCGCGGTAAGGACGAAAACGTCGTACATGCTATTTCACGCTTCTTCAGAACCGCCGCCCACAATCGGGTCTTCGATGTTAGGTTATCGCTTCCAACGACTAGTCGCGCCGGACGGAAACACACTGTACTATGTCCTGCTGTATTTCCAGCCCTCGGGGGATGGGGAAAACCGCAAATTCAGGTCAAAGGAATACCCCCACCTTACAAACGAACAGATCGTCACGATAAGGAGGATAATACTTGAAAACTACATAGTCGGCGGCGGACCGGAAGCTACGGATCCGAGGCACAGGGAATTCCAGGACACTGCCAACGAATACCTGTCGCCTATTGCTGGCATAGCCATAGGCGAGGTGCGGGAAAACATAAGCAAGATGATGTGGCGGGACATGAAGCAGGACCTTGAGAAGGAATTGAGGGCGCACGGAAACATTGTCCAGGTTCCAATGCTGGACGAAAACCGCCGGAGCGTGCTGGCGCCGGTCCCGACCGAGGATTTCATCACGCAACAGACCGAGGCGATAAACCGGGGGCAGGGTTCGATAGACAATTACGTAACGATAATATTCAACAATCTGAACCGGCGGGGCGCGGAGCTGGACGCGTACTTTGCCAGGATGAGAAACAATGTCAGGGACAAGCTGCACGATTACGCGGAAAAATTCATCAAGGATGAAATGTCCAACAAATACGTCCCGTTTTTCGGTTACGACGAGCGGCTGGCGTATGAAATCGTAGGAAGGCTGCTGCAGGGATCGCCGCAATGGAAAACAATCTGCCATACGGAATATGTTAAAAGCCAATTAAGCGCGCAGTTCCGGGCAGAGGGCAAGGCGTTCAAAGGCGACGAAGATATAACAGTCGATAACCTTCTAAGAAGCCACGACCGCCGCGTGCAAGCTTTAGTCTCGACAGTCGTTGCGATGGAGTACGTGAACGGGCATTTCTCCTCTAAAATGCAGTACCGCGACCCTTTTACTGGAAAGTTCACAATAGAAAAAAACAAAGGCGGAAAGGAACTGACAATGAAGGAGTACATAAAAGAAAACAAAATCGTAGCTATGTTTGAGACGCCTCAAATCACGGAAAAACAGGAAGGCCTGCTGAGAATCGTGCGCTCCGAGCACATTTACCAATTAGTAAAAAAAATCAGGGAGTTCAACGGCAACGCCAATTACCTGTCGGACCTGGTTTTCATTGCGCTCGATTTCGAGCACATGTTAACCCATAACTTAAACATCGACCTTGAGATCAAGGAATTACCGCCGGACGGCGGCGCGTTTTGCAAAGCCATTCATGTGGGGCAGCCAAAACCGATACACCCCGCGCACGCGCCGGTTTACGTGGGCTCGGAGGCGCAGGAGCTTATTTACCGTTACCTGTACGAATTGAGAAAAAAAGGCTTCAGGGACGGCTGGGTTATTTTTGAAAGGGGTGGAGGGCAGAGCCCGCTGGAATGGATGCGCTCCAGCGTTTATGCCATGAGGCTCATCGTAGAATACCTGGAAAAAGAGATGGATCCCGACAAACTGCCGCCGGAATTCTACGGCGTTTCGCCTGAATCGGAATTCTCGGAGCAAAGGCAAATGACAGTGATACAAAACCATTTCTTCGCGCCGCTGGCCGGCACGCTGGCAGTCCCGGAAGAAGAGCACACGTACCTCGGGCGCGTTGCCACGGAAAGGCCTGGACTGCTTCCAGAGAAGTGGAAGAAGGAAGAATTAAGGTAGAAGCTTATATTTCAGGGCTCGCAATAAAAAGCGGAAGGGTTCTTGTGGAAGCTGATAAGAGAGCGGAAGGGAAGGACTATGAGCCTAAGGCGCGCGTTTCAAAGGCCATGAAATTTGCAAAGATAGTGCGGGAACAATTTCCGGACCTTGTCAAAGGCGTGCTGTTGTTCGGGTCTGCGGCGAAAGGCGCGAAAAAGGCGGGCGACGTTGATGTGCTGATTATCCTGGACGACACGGATCCCAAAATATTTCCCGAGCAGATAGACAGGGCCGACGAGAATATCAGGCTTATTGCGGACCGCATCGGCGATCTGCACCCGCAGGTCCATACGATAACCGACTTCTGGGACTGGATACGGCACGGCGACCCAATACTGTTCAATTTTTTGCGCTACGGTTACCCGATTTATGACGCGGGCTTTTTGAAGCCGACGCAAAGGCTCCTGGAAGCGGGCAGGATAACGCCGTCCCAGGAGGCGATAAGGCTTTACTCCAAAATAGCGCCGAAGAACATGGAAAAGGCGGAAAATTACATACGGGCGGCGATCATACGGTACTATGACGCGATGACGGCCTCCGCGCAGGCCGTTTCCATGCTTGCGTACAAGCACCAGCCGGAGCCGCGCGAAATTCCGTCGGTGCTGGAGAGGATGGTTAAGGAGGGAAAACTTGACCAGAAGTACGTGGATTATTACGTGCACACATTCCAGTTGTGGAAAAAAATAGACCACAAGGAAATAAAAAACATACCCGGGGATGTTTTGGAGAAGCAGCGGCGCGAAACCGGCGAATTCGTAGAGGCGATGAATAAATTCCTGAAAGGGTACGCAGAGGAATAAAAATGAGGATAAAATCAATACCCAAGAGAAAATCCATCAAGGACATAGCGCGCAAGCGCAGGGCCGACATGGTCAAGGCGTTGACACAGAAGATACTCGACAAGTTCGGCAAATACGTGAAGTGCGTTGTTTTAGTCGGGTCCGTGGCGAGGGACGAGTTCCGCAGCAATTCGGATATAGACATGTTTCTTGTAATCGACGACACGAAGGTAAATTTCACGCCAGAGGAGAAAAGAAGAATCGACGTCGAGATCGACATAATGGCGCAGGAGATAAACAAGGACATAATCGTACAGCCGGCGTACACCCTGACGGAATTCTGGGACATGGTACGGACGTCGCATCCGCTGATTTACAACTTCGTTCGCGACGGCATACCCGTTTTCGATACGGGATTTTTCATGCCGGTCAAAAGGCTGCTTGAACTGGGCCGCATACCCGCAACAAAAGAAGCGGCCGATGCGTTGTTGGACAAGGCTCCAAAGAGGCTGCGGAGGGTCAATGAAGTCAAATTATACATGGTTGCGGAGGACTGCTATTATGCGATGATAGACATGACGCAAGCGGTTTTGATGTCGCTGGGTTTCTCGCCGCCGTCGCCCGGACGGGCCGCAGAAGAATTTCGCAAGCACCTTGTAGATACCAAGATAATAGAAGGAAAATATGCGGATTGGCTGGACGAAATAAACCAGTTCAGAAAAGAGGTGGAACACAAAAAAATAAACGACATTAAGGGCCAGGATCTTGATGAGTGGCTGAAAAAGGCCGATGAATTCGTAAACAGGATGCTGCAGGTCGCGGATGCGCTGGAACTGAAAAAGAAGGAGAGGATAGTGGAAAAAAGCTACGACGTTATGACAAAGGCTGTTGTAGCGGCGTTAAAATCCGTTAAGAAGCTTCCCGACAACAAGGATGAGATACAGAGCGCGTTCAAAAAATACCTTGTCGATGAAGGGCTTGTGGAGCGGCATTACGTGGACATATTCAACCGTCTTGAAGAGATGAGGAAGAAAGTCCGTGAAGGCAAGGTAACGGAGATACCGGACAAGGAGATTTATTCACACCGCGAATATGTGAGGAAGTTCATACACCACATAGGCAAGATAGTCAAGGACGAGGAAGTGTAGCGGTAATTTATATTTTGTTAACCCTTTCTAAAAGGGTTATATGAAAACCGTTAAAGAAGGGCTCGTTTCGCTTCATTTACCGGACAGCAGTAAGGAGGCGTTCTATAACCCGGGCATGGAATTGTCCAGGGACATTTCCGTTGCGTTTTTGCAGGCGGTCGGGATCAAGGATGCGGTTTTGTGCGATTTGCTGTCAGCGGCGGGCGCGCGTGCTGTGAGATACGCTAAGGAAACTGGCGCAGCATCGGTAGTTGCGAACGATGCCAGCGAAAGCGCGGTAAAATACATCAAAGAAAACGCGGCCGTTAACGGCGTATCGGACAAGGTCATCGTGTCGTGCAAAGGCGCGAACGCTTTTCTGGAAGACAACCCGAAGAAATTTGACTTCATAGACATAGACCCGTTCGGCTCCCCTGTTTATTTTCTGGATAAAGTGGCGGAGAACGCCAAGCGCGATTCTTACCTGGCAATTACGGCAACGGACTGCGGCGCCCTTGCCGGAATTTTTTCCAAGACGTGCGAAGAAAGGTACGGCGTCAAACTGGAACGCACAGAATGCTTTAAGGAAGTTGGCGTCCGCAACCTGATAGGCGTTGTCGCAACGCATTTTGGGAGCCAGAGCTTATCTGTCCGGCCTCTGTTGTCGCATGCCACAGCACACTATTTCAGGGTATTTTTACAAGTGGCCGAGGGCGGCGGGGATTACGTAAAAAAATTCTATTATTGCAGAGGGTGCGGGATGTGTACGTTTGACCAGACGCGCGGGAAAACACTTTGCGATATATGTGGCGCGGTTCCGAGAGAAATGGGCCCGGTGTGGGCCGGGCGGCTGCGCGACAAAAAAATATGCTTTGAAATCCTGGGCAAACTGGGCGATGGAAATTTTAACAAACCAAAAGAAGCCAGAAGGATAATCATGTCCATGATCGACGAGGATGACACGCCGTTTTACCATGACATACACAGGATATCGAAGCGAATTTTCAAAAACACGCCACCCATGCCCGAAGTTATAAGTAGGCTGAAAAAACTTAATTTCAGCGCAACACGCACCCAGTTCTCCGGCACATCGGTAAAGACGGACGCGGGCATAGCCCGGATAGAAAAAATCATCCAGCTTTTAGATAAACAAGGGCCGAGGAAACGGCCAGTATGAGCAGGAACCAGGCAGGGCCCGCGTCAGGAACGTTCGCGGTGCTGACCGAGGTGAGTATGCCGAAAGAGACGTTGTCCTTGTTGTCGTTAATGTTGATTGCGGTAATATTGAAATCAATGTCGCTGTTCCTTACTATCAGGCCCTTTACGGCAATTTCCGCGAATGCCGATCCTGATGCGGGCACGGTTATCACTGGCTGGGCTGCAATGAGCGACAATTCGGGCGTGAAGTTTGGATAATACTTTATTACATAGCTCTTCGGGACTGCGCCGTCATTGATAACGCGTGCCTTTATGACCGTGTCGCCATCCAGAGGGACCAAAACACGCGAAACCTCGCCGCCGTCAACTATGCACATGGTTGTGCAGAACGTGTCCTGCGGGTACAGGCCTCCGAAGGCCGCGCTCAGGTTTCCGGAAAGCCACTGATAAGCCACCCCGATGAGGGCTACCGCCCCCAGCAGAAGCATTACCAATACGACAACGCTGGCAACCCCTTTTCTCATTTTGACCTTGACAAGAATAAGTAAACGAGCAATAAAAATAGGCCTTCACAAAAGGTTTAGACAAACGGTCTTATCGAGAGCCCAGCCTTTTGCCCTTGACGAATTTCCACAGCCTTTTGGTCATTTCGCTCGGACCTATGGGCTTGGAACCGAAAACCTGCTCCAACGTTTCCTTCCTGCCGTTGAAGTTTATTGAAAACCCGCCGAAGGCTTTTTTGCCGCCCGATTTTTTAGCGGCCTTTTTCGCGCTCTTCTTAAATATCCCAAACATACGTTTCCTCCGATACTAAACATTATTTGTAAAATCCGCCTTTTAAACCTTTACTGTCCGATTATATCGGAACTTTGACCAATGGAAAACCGGGCATACTGTGTTTGAAAATCGCGGATAAGAACAAAAATCTATTCTAAGCGCCCATGGTTTCAATGTTCTTTTCTACTTCTTCCTCAATGCCGAGCTTGTTGACGATTTCTTTGTACCTGTTTCTTATGGTCACTTCCGTGACGCCCACAACGTCCGCAACCTCGCGCTGCGTGCGACGTTCGCCGCACAAAACCGCAGCGATATACAAAGCAGCGGCAGCAACACCGGTAGGGCCTTTGCCTGACGTTACGTCGAATTTACCGGCCTTTTCCAGCACCTCGACAGCCTTGGCCTGTACCTTGTCGTTTAAGTTAAGCATAGAGGCAAAACGCGGAATGTAGTCCTGCGGTTTTGCCGGTAGAATTCTAATACCTATCTCGCGCGAAACGTAGCGGTAAGTTTTTCCTATCTCGCGCTTCTCAACACCCGACGCTTCGGCGATTTCGTCCAGCGTTCTGGGCGTGTTATACTCGCGGCACATCGCGTACATTAAAGCAGCGATTACGGATTCCATCGAGCGGCCGCGCACCAGGCCCTTGTCGACGGCCTGCTCGTACAGCTGTGCGACCTGCTCGTGCACGCTCTTTGACAGGCCAAGATAAGAAACCAGGCGCTGCAATTCAGACAGCGCATAGGACAAATTGCGGTCCTTGCTTTCTATCAGCCTTTTGTGCCATTTCTGAAGGCGGTAATACTGGGCACGCTTTTTCGTAGAAACTTTAAACAATTCCCCGGGGCCCTTGCCGATCTCGGTTGTCATGCCCTTGTCGTGTTTTGTGTGCGTAAGCGGAGCTCCGGTTCGCGCGCGTTTCGATCTTTGTTCCTCGTCGAAAGCGCGCCATTCCTGCGTCATGTCTATCATAGACTCTTTGATAACCAAGCCGCACTTCATGCAAACAAGTTCCGCTCGGCTAGCGTCCTCTGACAAGCGTTTGGAACCGCATTCCGGGCAGACAAAATCTTTCTTTTTTTCTTCCTTTTTTACCATCAAAATCACCAATTTAGCGCTGGAAACGCCAGCTAAATAGTTCTCGCAGTCAAGCATTTAAAGCTATCGGTACTTATAAGGCGACGTGCGGCCAGGCCAGAGAAATGCGATAATCGGACGGAAAACCCGCCAATGTATATAAATCATGTTTCTCATAAGCTTTTAGGATCAAGTTAAGGACGTGAAAATGTTGGCAGGATCTTTCCCCTCCGCACCGCTGGAACGCATAGCGAGAAAGGCCGGAGCAGAGCGCGTTTCCCTGTCAGCGGTTAACGCGTTGAACGAAGTTCTGACCGAGATCGCGGAACAGATCGCACGGGAGGCCATTGCGGCTGCAAACCATGCGGGCCGCGTTACGGTTAAACGCGAAGACATAAAGCTGGCGTCAAGATAGAATGCGCCCCACGAATTTTTGATAAATTTCAAAAGAATTTAAGCGTGCAATTGTCATATTGTTTATTGATTTAAACTTCGCAGGAAAAGCTTTGCTTTTCGTTGTTCAAAAAAGTTTAACCAAAAGATGATGGAATGGCTGACACTACGACCACTTCGGTAAAACACCTCAAACCCGGCCAATTCGTTCTTATCGACGGCGAAGTGTGCAAGGTTGCGAGCATTGATATTTCCAAGTCCGGCAAGCACGGCTCCGCGAAAGCTAGGGTGGAAGCGAACGGGATTTTTGACGGGCGAAGAAGATCTGTCGTCAAGCCCGGAGATTCCGAAATAGAAGTTCCCATCATTCTTAAAAAGATGGCCCAGGTCCTTGCGATAAGCGGCAGCACGGCGCAGTTGATGGACATGCAGGACTATTCGCAGTTTGAAGCGGAGATACCCGAGGAAATTAAATCCGAAATAAAAGAAGGCGGCGAAGTAATGTACTGGGAAGTCATCGGCAAGAAGATACTGCGGGAAGCCAAGGGCTGACCCGATTTACCGGTTAAATTTTGTCTTTTAGCTGCGCCACCGTTTCCATGAAAAGTTTTGAGGCGGTCATTTCGGTTACGTTGTTATCCGGCAGCGGACGCAATTCAACGATGTCCATGCCTACGATTTTCTTTGCGTTTTTCAAAACTTTTATCAGCCCCAATACTTCGTGGTACAGCATTCCATCAGGCTCAGGCGTGCCGACGCCCGGTGCTATGCCCGGATCAAAACAGTCCATGTCCACCGTTATGTAAACGTTTGCATCTTTAACAAAATCCAGGAGTTCCTTCCTAGCAGCTTCAAAGTTGTCGCGCAACTGGTAACGGTAAATTGTCCGGTCCTTGAACTTTGAGCTTGATTGCGGCGACGCCCTTATCCCTATTCCCATAAGATTTTTCATGCCTATTTTTTCAACGCATAAGTTCATCGCGCAGGCGTGGTCGAAGCGGCTTCCCTCGAAGTCCGTGCGCAAATCGTCATGCGCATCGAACTGAACGACCTTAACGTCCTTGAATTTTTCGGCGCAGGCCCACACAGCCCCGGCGGTCAAGGTATGTTCGCCGCCTATCATCAGCGGGAATTTCCCCTTTTCCAATATGTGCGCTGTCTGCGCCTTAACACGCTGCAAAGTTTTTTCCGCGCTTTCCCTGACAGGTTCCATGTCGCCTAAATCAAAAAAACCTATGTCCAGGAGATTTGTTCCTGTCCTGATGTCATAAACTTCGTTCTGCAAAAAGGCTTCACGAAAAACCTTCGGCCCGAACCTGCAACCGGCCAAATAACATACTGTGGCGTCGAAAGGCACGCCGAAATACCAGACTTTGCATTTTTCCGGGTCGGGCGTGTAACCGGGCGCATTCAGGCCCATAGGATATAAAAGGCCGGACATGTAATTCCGATATTGATCGGGATATTTAAATCGCAGGCCAGATCTGATAATCAGTGATATTTTTGGCAGAGTGGAAGCGGCCCGATTTCGACGAGTATTTTATGCGCATAGCGATCGAAGTTGCGTCGCGCGCGACATGTTTGCGCAGGCACGTTGGAGCAGTCCTTGTAAAAGGCAACAGAATATTATCCACAGGTTATAATGGCTCGCCTTCGGGCGGCAAACATTGCACGGAAGTGGGATGCCTTGTGGTAAAGCGTGAAGACGAAGACGGCTCTACAAAGGAGCATTGTATAAGAACCGTCCATGCCGAGGAGAATGCCATATTGCACGCCGCCAAGCACGGCGTTAGTACGGAAGATTCAACATTATACGTTACCGCAGGCCCGCCGTGTGTGGCCTGTGCAAAAAACCTTATCAACGCCGGAATAAAGAAAATAATTTTCGCAGGGAACTATCCCGGAGAGCATGCGGTCCGCTTCCTGAAGGAGGCGAACATAGAACTTGTTCCAGTGGACCCTTCGATGCTGAAAATCAGGCAGGTAGACGAACTCTGCTTTTAATAAGCTTTTAGAAAAGCCCGGCTAAAACTAATCATGAAAGGCCAGTTCTTCCCGTACGGGGACTCGATTAAAACCAGAGACTTTCCGATTGTTACGGTTTCGCTTATTCTGATAAACGTTCTTGTGTTCTTGGCCAGCCTTTCAGACTTCGAAAATATCATTTATACGCTTGGCTTTACCCCGTACTACTTCCCGTCATTGTACGCGGTAATCACCGTATTCACCTCTATGTTCCTGCACGCAGGCTTTGACCACATTTTCGGAAACATGTGGTACCTGTGGATATTCGGCGACAATGTGGAGGACAGGCTCGGAAGGCTTAGGTTCCTTTTCCTTTACGTTGTATCCGGCGCGGCCGCAGCCCTTGTTCAATATGCGACCGATCCCTCCTCGACAACCCCCTCGATAGGCGCTTCCGGCGCGGTTTCGGGCATACTGGGATTTTACATGGTTTTGTTTCCTCAAGCTAGAATAACCACGTCCGCCGGGTATTGGGTGGGCCAGACTCCGGCATGGCTGGTGATAGGCTTCTGGTTTTTAATTCAGCTTTTCTTCGGGGTCGCGACGCTCGCCGGGTACGGCGGCAGCAATGTTGCATTTTGGGCGCACATAGGCGGTTTCGCCTTTGGCTACTTGGCGGCAAAGCTGGCGAAAAAACCACGTTAAATATCGGTTCGATTAAAAACTAATTATGAAGGGCGTTCTTAGAAAGGCCTTGAAAAGAATACTACCAGGCAGGAAGGACGGGGAAGAAATAAAGAAAATATCCCGGAGGCTCCTGATAGAGGTGGGAAAATTCGCGGACAAGTACGGCGCCGAGACCATACTTGCGGGGTCGATAACGAGGAACACATGGATGAAAGAGAAAAAGGAAATAGATATCTTTGTTGCGTTTCCGGAAAGCGTGAAAGAAGACGAGTTGGGTAATATAGGCCTGTCAATCGGCAGGGCCGCGATAAAGTCGGTTGGCGGCAGGCACACCGTATCCTACGCGCAACACCCTTACGTGAGAGGCTTTGTGGGAAAATACCAGGTGGATATTGTGCCGTGCTACAAGTTATCCTCGGCCGATAAGATCAAATCCGCAGTTGACAGGACGCCGTTCCACGTGAAATACATAGAAAAGAATATGAGGCCTGAACAGGCCAATGACGTAAGGCTGTTAAAACAATTTTGCAAGGCGGCCGGCGTCTACGGCGCGGACCTGAAGACAGAAGGGTTTTCCGGCTACATATGCGACCTGCTCATAATAAAATACGGGTCTTTTGAGAATGCGATAAATTCGATAGCGGGCTGGAAGGCCGGAACCATAATAACGCTTGACAGCAGGCCGGTCCGTCAGAAGTTCTCTTCGCCAATGGCGTTGATTGACCCTGTCGACCCGAACCGCAATGTCGCCGCAGCCGTTTCCGCCAAAAGTTTTGAAGCTCTGGTCTCCAGAGCTGACGATTTCTGCAAAAAACCTTCGGAAAAATTCTTTTTTCCGCCCGAAGAGAAGCCTTTGGGAAGGGCGGAATTCGCAAAATTGCGGAGATCAAGAGACGCCAAACTGATCGCAATTGTTTTCAAGCCGCCGAAAGTTGTGGCGGACATACTCTGGCCGCAATTGAGAAGGGCGGCGGAGAGGATAGACCACATGCTCAGGGAGAACGATTTTGCGTCCATGAACAGGGACGTGTGGTCGGACGGAAAATCCACGGGCATCATCCTGTTTGAGATGGCGGTGCACAAACTACCCAACGTGAAAAAAAGGGTCGGGCCGCCTATATTCGCCCATTCGAACGCGCGCAACTTCGTAGCGCATTATATGAAAAACTCTGTGCGAAGGCCTTATATCGAGGGAATTAACTGGGTCGCTGAAACGGAAAGAAAACACACGGAAGCGGCCGCTTATCTGTCGGAACTTTTAAAAGCCGGCCAAAAGAACCTGGAAGAAACTGGAATACCGAGTTACATAGCGGCGTCGGTTTCAAGGGGCTTCAAAATAGCCGAGGACGAAAAGATATACAAATCGGCCCGGGCGCCCGGCGCGAAAATTTTCCTCAGGAAATTCTTTGGCGGATGATATTATGGAGATAGTTTTTCTTGGCACAGGATCCGGAATTCCCTCGCGCGAGCGGAACCACCCGGCCATACTATTAAAGTACGAAGGCCGGCAGCTTTTGTGGGATTGCGGCGAGGGAACGCAGAGGCAGATGGCAATTGCGGGCGAAAGCCCGATGAAGATCGACGACATTTTCATTACTCATTGGCACGCGGACCATTTCGCCGGCCTTATAGGACTGATACAGTCTATGAACTTGGAGGACCGGAATAAACCCTTGACAATCTACGGGCCGGAGGCGGAATTGTTCGTTTCGGACATATTGGAACTCGGACACTGGGGAGTCGGTTTCCCGGTTAAAGGCAAGTCTTTGGATTTCCAGGGAAATGACATAGAAACAGTTGCCAGGTACGAGGATTTTTCAGTCTTTTCCATACCTGTAGCCCACACCGTGCCTGCGGTTGCTTATTGTTTCAAGGAAAACGACAGGATCAATGTGGATTTGAAAAAAGCTTCCGTTTATGGATTAAAGCAGGGGCCGGTCATAGGGAAATTAAAGGAAGAAGGAAGTGTTGTCCACAGAGGAACTAAAATAAAACTTGAGGACGTGTCGACAACGCGCTTAGGCAGGAAGATAGTTTATTCCGGGGACACGACCCCGTGCGGCAACATGATAAAAATCTCCGAAAATGCGGACATACTGATACACGATTCAACCTTTCTTGAGGACGTTGTGTCCGAAGAGAAGAGAAGGAAATCGCACTCAAGCGTTGACGAAGTCGCGGAAATCGCAAAGAAGGCCGGCGTTAAAAAATTGATATTGACCCATTTCTCCAGGCGCTACCATTCGCTGAAGGACTTTGAAACGTCGGCTAAAAAAATATTCCCGGATACGATAACGGCAAAGGATTTCATGCGCGTGAAAATGTAGAAAAACTAAGCAAACCTTTTTCCTTTGGCAGAGGGTATTATTTTCCTTCTGGCGTTTTTGAACTCTTTGTTCAATTCTTCGCCCCCGAAAACCCTGTCCAGGAAAACCGCGATGCTGCTGACTTCGGAGTGCGGCTGCGTCGTGACGGAAACGTTGTAATCGGCCATTTGATAAACTTCAGCGGGAACTTTCTCGCCGCCGGCGATGAGCAATATTTTATTCTCTTTTCGTATCTCCTTTTCAACGTCCTGCACAGGCCGACCGTACATGGTAAGATGCACGGTTTTGCAGCCTTCCGCCAAAAACTTTTTAATAATATCTTTCCATGTTGCCGAGAAAGAGATTTTAAAATTCCCACCCCATTCCGAAGAGATTTTTTCCACGTTCTTTTTTAGTTTTTCATCCTTATCCCCGACGATAATTATCTCGTCCGCTCCGAACGCCCGCGAAGCGAGAGCGCAATGCGTTGTTATCCGCTGGTCGCGGAAAATGCGATGGCCGATGCGCAATACGGAGACTTGCATTAAAACACCTACGACTAATTGACAAACACTTCCGTGTTTGTTTTTAGACTGAAGCATGCCGATATTCAGGCCGAGGCATACCGATACAGTATACGGTATGCCTCTAGCTGATTAGCCCCGGGCGGATTCGAAATCGGCAGTGCGAAATTTTTACACTTCAGCACTTCCGCCGTTTACGGGTAACTTCTAGCTTAAGCTTGCGCTTTGCAGCTAGAAGCATACCATAGGTATGCTTCAGTTTCCGATGCACAAGCTTCAATTTGTGACTACCCAAAGCCCGCCGTGCTTGGCCGCTGCACTACGGGGCTATTCGACTGAAATATGTGCTTTTCAACCGGACGCATACTATGTATGCGTCAGTTTCCGATGCACATATTTCTAGCGCTGCGAACTGAAACATACCCAATTGGTATAGGATACGCTTCTAGTTATCGTATGGTATGCTTCCAATTTGCCTGTTTGATTAATTGACCTAAGCGATTAAAAAGGAAGGCAAAAAGAGCATAAATATCTGACATTGTTATTAAACTAAGATCTAAATGGAGCCGTACAAAGCGCAGTTTATCCAGTTTCTTCTCGACACGGAAGCCCTGAAAATCGGCGGGCCTTTCAGGACAAAGAGCGGCAGGGATTCCCCGTACTTTCTGAACGTGGGGGCTTTCGATAACGGCGAAAAGATCAGCAAAGCCGGGAGGTATTACGCGGAAGCCATCAAAAGCGCGGTCGGGGATAAGTTTGATGTCCTTCTTGGAATACCGAACAAAGGCATACCCTTGGTCGTAGCGACATCCGCGGCCCTGGCGGAGATGGGCATAAACAAGGGATGGGCGTTTTACAGAAAGGACGCAAAGACGTACGGCGAGGCCACGGGCTCCGGCGTGACAAAGGAACAAATGCAAAGGGAGACGCTTGTCGGGAGCCTTGTTCCGGACGGTTCGGTGATTCTTCCCGTGGATGATGTTATTACGACAAGCGAGACTAAGCGCGAGGCGGACGAAATCATGCGCAGGATAACAAACGGCGTCAAAATGCCTTATGGCATCATAGCCGTGGACAGGCAGGAAATCAACGAAGACGGCGAGGTTGCGATAGAACAGTTCGCCAGCGAAAAAGGCACACGTTACAAGCCGATCGTGACGGCCAGCGAGATATTTGACTGGCTAAAAGAAAACAACAAGCTGTCACCGGCCGACGAGGCGGCGTTTAAGCTGTATTTCCGCGCGTGGGGAACTGCGGAAGTGAGAAAGAAATACGGGCTTGGCGGCGACAAACTGATAGAGGGTCGGACCGTCTTACCAGCGTGTGACGTACCTTACGAGGCTTTCGAACCGCTGGTGGAAGCGACTGCGGACATCCCGCGCATAGGCGGTTACAAGATACCCGCGCACGCCGGAAGAAAGGGCTGGGAGCGCTGGGTTGAGGCTGCGAGAAAACACACCAAAAAACCCCTGATATACGACCACCAGAAAGGGGGTACAGACATTCCCAATACAGCCAAACAGTTTATGAAAGACCTGAAGGCGGCCGGGCTCGATGCGGTAATATTATTCCCGCTTTCAGGCCCGCGAACGCAGGTTGCGTGGACAGGTGAGGCGTTGCAGCAGGGATTGACGGTTTTTGTGGGCGCGGAGATGACGCACCCGAGGTTTAAGAGGAGCGAGGGCGGTTACATATCGGACGAAGCCCTGGATGAAATGTTTTTGATGGCTGCCAGGCAGGGCGTTAACCATTTTATTGTGCCTGGAAACAAGGTCGACAGGATAGCGCATTACCGTGAACTTATCGAAGGGACCGGCATTGAGCCTGTGTTTGCGTCTCCCGGGCTGGTCGAGCAGGGCGGCAGGATATCAGACGCGGTAAAAGTCGCTGGCGACAACTGGCATGGGATAGTAGGCCGGGCGATAACTGAGAAGAGGACTGTTGAAGAAATCCGTGCCGCGGCAAAAGAACTGACCAGCCAGTTTAATATTAATTCTGCTGGAAGTTAAAGAATAATAAAACTTCCCACCTAATACACTAGGGTTAGCCATGAAAATACTGCAGTTGCATTGCGACAACATCGAGTACGAGCCTGTTAAAAAAGAGATAAAGCAGGCTGAAGAGGTTGAGCTGAAGAAATACTCTTTCAATGATGTCCTGGCTGTCTTGACAGCGGTTGAGAAGGGCGACACGAAAGAGACGGCCAGATGGGCGGTTGAAGACGTCCACAAGTTCATGGGGCGGCTGAAAGTGGGCAGGCTGTTGATCTACCCGTATGCGCACCTAAGTTCAAACCTGGCAGCGCCGTTTGACGCGATGGATCTGATACTTGAGATGGAGAAGCGCGCCAAGGAGCTTGGTTTGGACGTTAACCACGCGCCGTTTGGCTGGAACAAGCGCTTAACTATCAGCGTTAAAGGCCATCCGATGGCTGAGATGTCCCGCTCTTTCACAGGCAAGCCTGCTGTAAAAGAGGCTGCCAAGGTTGAGATTAAGAAAGTCGGGGAACAGCCTGTTGAGTTACCGGACAACGACCACAGGGTTTTAGGCCAAAAACTTGATTTGTTCAGTTTCCAACCAGAGGCGCCAGGCATGACGCTGTACCACCCGGGCGGCATGGTTTTGAGGAATGAGCTGATAAAGTTCTCACGGGAGAAGCAGGCCGCCGCGGGTTACGTGGAAATAATGACACCGATAATCATGAAGAAGAGCCTGTGGGAGCAGAGCGGGCACTGGGATCACTACAAGGACGGCATGTTTTTCACCGAAACCGAGGACGCCCAGTACGCAATGAAGCCGATGAATTGTCCGGGCGCGATATTATTTTTTAAAAACAGCAGGCGAAGCTACCGCGAACTGCCGTTGCGGGTATCAGAGTTCGGCATCATACACAGGAACGAGTTAAGCGGTGTGCTGGGAGGGCTGTTCCGCGTGCGCGAGTTTACGCAGGACGACGCGCACCTGTTCGTACGGCCTGACCAGCTGGAAGAAGAGCTAACAAAGGTCGTGGGCCTGGTCGAAGAGTTTTACAACCAGTTCGGCTTTGATTTCCGCGTCGAGCTTTCAACAAGGCCGGAGAATTCGATAGGGTCGGACGAGTTTTGGAGCAAGGCCGAAAAAGCCCTGGAGGACGTGCTGAAGAAGCGAAACCTGAATTACAAGACCAACCCGGGTGACGGGGCGTTCTACGGGCCGAAGATAGATTTCCATATCAAGGACTCGCTCGGGAGAACGTGGCAGTGCGGTACTATACAGGTTGATTTTTTTATGCCGCAAAGGTTTTCCGTTGCGTACGCCGACGCCAGCGGCAAGGACGCCACGCCGATAATGATACACCGCGCGATATACGGAAGCGTAGAGAGATTTTTAGGGATATTAACCGAGCATTACAACGGGTCGTTCCCGTTGTGGCTATCTCCGGTGCAGGTCAAAGTTTTGCCGATAACCGACAACAACGTAGGATACGCAAAAAAGGCTGTTGCCGCGCTGGCCGCGGCTGGAATCAGGGTGGAAGGCGATTATGAAAACCATACATTGGAGTATAAGATTCGCAGCGCTTCTTTGCAAAAAGTTTTTTATGCTGTCGTGATCGGCGACAAGGAGGAGGAAAAGAAAACCATTGCCATCCGCAGCAGGGATGGGAAAACAAACTACGACGTGAACCTTGAGGAGTTCGTAAAAGAAACACAGTTTGCGATTTTGCGCAGGTCGTAGAAAATCGTGAAATGCGCGCAATCCCGCGAAAACCAAGGGCTACGGCGGAAAAAGTTTATATAACAGTTTCACTAATTATTATCAATTAGGGAGAATTAGCTCCTTGTGTAAATGGCGTTCGGCTACGCCGGTTTTTTTGTTTGCACTAATACGGGATGCGGTAACCTATCCCGTTTGTGCGGCAGGAACGGCAAACTGGATAATTTTTTGCACGTATAGGCTGTCTATCAGCCTATGCAGGGAAACTTTTGTTTCCTGTATTGACTGGCTTAACAAGCTTAGGCTGGTCTACCATTGTTTGGGGAATGTAAGGAGGGGAATTGTATGTCAATATTGGAGTCGGTTCTGAGCCGGGGAACGGCGTCGGGCCATGGTTCTGCGGAATCCGGAGTTACCATGAAAAACTTTGATTACGAGAAGATAACCGAGCAAGAGTTCGGTTTTAGCATGAAACGCGCCAGAATTGTTGTGGTGGGATGCGGAGGTGGAGGCACGAACTCCATCAACAGGCTTGCGGAAATGGGCGTTGAGGGCGCGTCTACTGTTGCGCTTAACACCGACGCGAAGCATTTAGCGGTCATAAAGGCCGACAAGAAGATTTTGATCGGCAAGGAGCTGACAAGAGGTTTGGGAGCGGGCGGTTATCCGGAGATCGGAAAGAAGGCTGCGGAGGAAAGCCGCACACAGCTGAAAGAGTCCTTGACCGGAGCTGACCTGGTCTTCTTAACAGCAGGCATGGGCGGCGGAACAGGAACAGGCTCTGCGCCGGTCGTTTCTGAAATAGCCAAGGAGATGGGCGCGATCGTTATCGGCGTTGTGACCATGCCGTTTAAAATAGAAGGCGCGCGCATTGTGAAAGCCGAAAACGGATTAGGCAAATTGCGCGAGGCGTGCGACACGGTTATTGTCATTGAAAATGACAAGCTGCTCGAATTTGCGGGCGACCTGCCAATACAACAGGCTTTCGCTGTTGCGGACGAGCTGATCGCGGGAATGGTGAAGGGCATAACCGAAACCATAACGCTGCCGTCGTTAGTCAATCTGGACTACGCCGACGTCAAGGCGATAATGCACTCGGGCGGCGTTGCCGCAATCGGGCTCGGCTTCTCGAACAGTTCAGACAGGGCGCGCGACGCTGTAACAAAGGCGTTGCAGAATCCCCTGCTGGAAGTTGACTACCAGGGCGCGTCTGGGGCATTAATACACATAACCGGGGGGCCTGACCTCAAATTGTCCGAAGTAAACCAGATCGGCGCGATCGTATCCTCGCACTTGGATTCTTCGGCGCAGGTAATATGGGGCGCAAGGGTCCAACCGGATTTCCATGGCAAGGTCCAGGTAATAACGATAATAACAGGGGTAAGCAGCCCGTATATACTTGGCCAGGTCACCAGGACGGCAACGCCGACCCTGGGGATAAGCGAGCTTGGGATAGACACGATTGCTTGAACACCGGAAGAGATACTCGTACACCGGAGAATATAGTGCGATGAAGCGCTTGCAGAGCACGTTACTTATTTTTTAGCTTGTTGGCAGAATTAGTTTGATGGAGATAACCACAGACTCGGTAAAAAATTTCCTGAAAAACGGACGGAATAAGCTTATCTTTGTTTACTGGCTGTTAATGTTCCTGGCTGGCGTGTTTCTGGTGTTAAAGTTTCTGGGAAGGATTTGAATGGTCAACGACCGCATACCAAAGGCCGAGGTTGTCAAGTGGTTAGAGCGATTGGATAAAAAGCTGAACTCTGTCGAGGCTAAAAGCAAGGGCGGCTCCGACGCGCTGCGCAACGCCGAGGCGTACCGCGACGATTGCAGGCATTGGTTAAAAGAAGGAAATTTGTTCCTGGCGTTCGAGGCGTGCGTGTATTCGTGGGCGATTGTGGAGACTGCGGAAAACCTAGGCGAGATAATATAATTTTTATCGGAACGTCACAACGCAAACGCTTAAATAGTTATATCTAATATATAATCTAACTAGTGGTGTTATGGGCGAAACGCAATCGACGGTGAAGAGGTGGGGTTCTTCGTTAGGCGTTGTGATACCCAGCGAGGTTGTGAAACAGAAAGGGCTGCGCGAAGGGGACACGGTTGTGTTGGAAATAAGTAAAAGGAACACTATCAGGGAGATTTTCGGGTCGCTGAAGCACAATAAGCTGGACTCCCAAAAAATCAAAAACGACCTTAGAAGGGAGTGGAGCAGATGGTAAGGTTTTTTTTGGACACATTTGCCATGTTTGAAATAATTAATGGAAACCCCAGGTATGAGAAATACATTAACTGCGATCTTTCCACATCATTGCAAAACCTGTACGAACTTTACTATAACCTATTGAAAACCAACGGCGAGGATTTCGCAAAAAATTGCTTTAAGCGTTTTAGGCAGTTTGCTATTCAAATAAGCGATGGCCACATATTTAATGCGTCTAAATTCAGGCTTGAAAACTTGAGGCTTAATCTATCCTATGCCGATGCATTAGGCTACGCTATGGCAAAGGAGGAAGAGATGAAATTCCTGACAGGGGATAAAGCATTCAAGGGGATGGACAACGTGGAATTTGTGAAATGATTTTCTTGGCGGGAGAGCAACAAACTCATTCCAGATACTTTAAAACGATTGCCAACGCGATCGACCCGCCGAAAATAAAACCGAAGAACATGCCGGACGACAGCCAGACAAACCCGCTTAACGACACGTAGACAAGCACAAAACCGAAGATTACGGCGGCTATGTAACCGGGAATTTCATAGTCTATCTTTTCGGCCAGCATTTTCAGCCTGTCCTTGGCTTTTGTCCCGGCGTTGTAGAACCTGCGGTAAAAATTCCAATGCGTTGAAAACGCGTGGTGCCAGTAGGCTCCAAAAAAGAAGCCCACGGACACACCGAGCAAAAAACCGGCGTAGATCAGGGTGCCAGCCTGCGGGTACAAGGTTGTGGATTTCAGGAAAAACAGGGCGGCAAGCAGCGCTATTGCGACATTGGCTTTGGGCGTCATTGTCCACACTAGGTGTTCCCGGTGAAGCAGCCTGTGCGCGGCGCGGAGCCATTCCATATTTAATATACAATTCTTACCCCATTTAAGGTTTGTCGGACAACTGATAGCTGTGTTAACCCTGGTAGGCTTGGGCTTGTGGGACGAGACGGATATATCGCTAAAGGGGATTGAGGAGGTCAAACGGGCGGACGTTGTCTACGCAGAGCTGTATACCGGACTCTGGAACGGCAGCGTGGAAAGGCTTGAAGAACTGTCAGGGAAGGATGTTGTTATTTTGAAAAGAAGGGATGTTGAAGAACGCTCGGGCAGGATCATAGACGAAGCCCGGTCAAAGAGGGTTTGTTTTTTAATCCAGGGCGACCCGCTAGCTGCGACGACACACCCGGACCTTTTAACGCAGTCGGCAAAAGCGGGCGTTGAAACGCGCGTAATTCACGCATCGTCCATTTTCACAGCTGTCGCGGAATGCGGGCTGCAGATTTACAAGTTCGGCAAGACTGTAACAATACCGCTGCCTGAAAAAACAGGCGGCGTGTTGCCGGAATCGGTTTATGGCGCGATAAAAGGAAACTTGTCGCTGGGCTTGCACACGCTGCTGCTCCTGGACATTGACGTTGAAAACAACAAAAACCTGCTGGCTGAAGAGGCTTTACAAATATTGGAAAAACTGGACACGGAAAACCTGCTCAGGGGGCGTAAAATAGTTGTGATGAGCCTTCTGGGTTCCGGGAAATCTAGAATCGTTTACGGCAAAATTGAAGAGCTGCTAAAAGACGGTTACGGACTGCCCGCGGTTTTGATAATTCCCGGAAACCTGCATTTTGCCGAAGAAGAGTTTCTGGAATTGTTTAAATACGTGCGCGCCTAATTAATTTTAGATACCATGGTTGCGGGCGCCAACGATTACCAAGCGGCTATCAATGCGATAGAATCCGGCAGGGCCATCATCAGCACAGGTAAAGTTGACGGAAAGCGGGTTGAACCAGTCCGGGTTTTAACAGCTGCAGCAGACCAATTCAGGCGGGCCGAGACAACTTTCGATTCTTACAGAAAAGCCGTATCAGCCGAACCCGTCGAGGCTGCGAGGTATGCAAGGCTTGAGGACGCTGTCAAAAACCTGAAACAGGAGATCAGGGGTTATGCAAGAAAGGTGGTCGAAGGCGTTGTGAAAGACGTGGATTCGAGGGTAGGCTCATTGAAGGCGACCATAAACAAAGAGCGGACCAGGTACGAGGCAAGGTTCGGAATGATGCCAAGGGTTTCCGCAACTGCAGTCAAAAAAGACATGGATAACGCCAGGCAGACGGTCGCGGACCAAACAAGGTATGTGGCAAGAATCAGAGATGAACTTAGGAACCAGGGCCTGTACGACCGTGCCGCAGACGATAGCTTTTTCATCGAGGCAAGAGACTCGTTCGATACCGCCAGCTCGCACATAGACGTAGAGGAAGCCAGACACAGGCAAAACGTGGACAACGCCGACATCAGGAAAACCAACAAGGAGTGGGAGAGGGAACAGAAAAAACACACCAAGGCGATAAAGAAAAGGAAATTCTACTGAGCTAACTAATTTAACCTTGTAAAGCTTTTTTTAATCATGGTTAAGGAAAATTACGAGCGTAAACTGGAAGCCATAAATAGAGCCCTTTCCGCAGCACAAAGCAGTGCGGCCCAAGGCAGGTACGCATCAGCTTTCAATGAAATGAAGCACGCAAAAAGCATGATACCTAAAGAAGAGGATTACGCGGGCACCGCTATGGAAAGTTTTTACGAAGGCGCCAAAACAAAGATGGACATTCTTACCAAAACAATCTTAGGCGACGCGCAGAGGGAAATAAGCGACGGATACCAAAAGGTAAACGATGAGATGGAAAGAATTTCCCGCGGAGGAAAAGCCAGCCCGGCAGCAAGAAGAGCGATAAAGGACATAGAGGGTCAGGTGGGGTATTTCACCGGGCCAGGCATGCCCACGGACATAGCAGAAGAGTTTGGGCACCACAAAGAACGGGTTGAAGACCTTAAAAAAGAATTGGAAGCCCTTGCAAAATCAAAGGGAAAAACTGTTGACTGGAACGCCAAATAGATTATTTTCCTATCTTCTGCATAAGCTCTTCCATTTTAATGACAAAACGCGTCGCCTTTTCAACCAGCTCGTCAATTTTTTCCGGCGCGACGACTTTCAATTCTCCGTGTTCCAGCAGCTTCCAGGTTTTTATCACGTCCTCGTAATATTTCACATACTCGGGGGGCAATTTTCTTTTCCGGACAAAATGTATGCGCAATTGTTCCGGCACTTTTTTCGGCGCCGGCGGCGACACACCAACGGACATCAAAGGAGCTTGCGCTGCGTCGACGACGGCGGACGACAGCGCGTCCATTATTGAAACCATGTGCGTGCGCTCTATACGCAGCAGCCGCAGAGGGGATTGTTGTATCAGCGATTTCATGGCCTCTTTTGTGCCGGGCACGCGCCCGTCCACCAAAAGTTTTTTTAGCGGCAGAAAGAAGCCTGACGGGTCGTATAACGGAATGCCCTCGCGTATCTCCGTGAACGTCACGGGCGAGCCGTGCCGGACCAGTTCCCAGTAATCGGATAACTTGTAAAATACCAGGCCAGTCCTGCCGCGAAGCTTGAGTGCTTTTGATATTTTTTGCGCCTCCAGCTTTATTTCGTTAGTTGTTATGGAATCCACCTGGTTAGTGTCATCGAGAAGGAATATAACCGTGTCGCCCTCGCCCTTTTCAGAAGAGGGGGTCATCCAGATGGATTTGACAACAGCCGGATATTTTTTTGTCATCCTGTTTATCAAAGACTTTGTTTTTTTCCCGTTCATTTCCTGACCTCTTTAAGAAGGGTTTCAAGGTTTTTTGCGTAAAGGCGGGACGTGTACACGTCCTTCTCCGTTATTTCATGCAGCCTGTTTTTGTCGGACGCCTCTTTCATGGATTTTATTTTTTTCAAAATTTCCAGGTAGCCTTTAGACACCAAACCCGTTTTCACCAGCTCCTTTTCCACGAAATGCAGGATGTTTTCCTCGTTAACCTTTACGCCCTTCCGTTTCAGTATGTTCCTGCAGGCCGTGAACGCCACTTCATTCGACTCTTCGATCATCTCCTTTTTCTTTTCGCTCTCCAACTTAGAGAAAATGTCCTCCATCCTGTAAATGAAATCGCGGGCCTTCGAAACCCACGAATAAATTTCCACGGCCTTTAGCTTTGTGAGCTCGCTATGATCGATCTTTCTCGTCAACTCGTAGAAATCGTCCACGATTGTCGTATAGTAATTTTCAAGGATTTTTTTAGATACAAAATTTTTACGCAGGGCGTTTCCGAGATTTTTCGCAGACGGAGGCGCGATGCCGTAGAACATTAAAACCGCCTGCCCCGCTTCGACCATGGCAAACAGCAGGTCCGACGTTATGTCCTCCAAAAATATTTTGCGTACATCCTCCAAACGCGACGGCGCGCGCTGGATCAGCAGCTGGGAGCGTTCTGATGTTCCTGTTAAACGCCCTTCCTTCAGCAGCCGGCTTAACGGCTCGACGTATCCTGACGGGTCATAAACGGGCAAGGCGTCGCGCATCGAAGTGAAGACCCACGGTTCGCCGGAGCGCAGCAGGTCCCACCAGTCCGTTAATCTTTTCGCAGGCTGGAAGTGGATGTTTATTTTTGTCTTCTCCTTGACGTCCCTGTTTATTGCGGAAATAGCGTCGGTAATCTCAGCAAGCGTTGAGCCTGAAATATCCGACGTCGCGTCGTCGACCAGGGTCATTACGTCAATGTCCGACGTCCGCTTGGCGTCGCCCCGCGCAAAAGACCCGTAGATCCATATGGCCTTTATCCTGCTGCCGTAGCGCGAGAGTATCCTGGAGCACGAGTCTTTGATGGCATCGACAGGCTCGTATTTCATATTATAGTATTCCGCAGAGCCGATTAATAAGAAAATTAAAGCTTTTATCCGTGGCGAGCAGAATATTATTCAGTTATGGCAGACCAGTACGACAGTATTTCGGCCGCGATCAACAATGCGCGCAGCACACTGGAAAAAGGCAGGGACCCGATACGGGTTATCGGAAGGGCTGCGGAATACCTGAAAGACGCACAGGATGCGCTGCCCGCCGCACCGACGCCCGGAACGCTGGAACACCACAGATATTCACTGGCGCGGGGCATGATACGCGACCTGGAAAAAGAAATCCGGGGTTACGCAAGAGGCGTTATGCAGAAGTCGGCTGACATCGTCAAATACCAAGTCGGCGTTGTAAAATCCGCTGTCGAATCTGAGGCCGGAAGAGTTAAACATTCGGGAAGGATAAGAAAACCGGATCGTAGGATACCCGGAAGAATCGACAAACTGGCAGCTTCCGTGGGAGAAGCCGTGAATTACATTAACGAGATAGGAAATAGACTTGATGATCTGGGACTCAGGCAGGCGGACGACGCCGCCTACCAAAAAGCACTTGCAAGGAACATGGACACGGCGACGGATACCGTGGTAGCGGAAATAGGCAGACACCAGGGATATGCAAAGGAGTATGCCAAACGCGAGACGGAATACAGAAAACAGAAAGCCGGAGAAAGGGTGTCGAGAACAAACCGGAGAGACCTGAAAAGAAAAGTCAGGGTGTCCGCCCTTTCAAGGGACCTGGCAGCGCTCAGGGCGCGCAGATAGAACGCTTTAAATACGTACTAAGCAAATAATTGAAAAGGAAGATCCAATGCACATAAACGGCGACAAACAAAATCTGGTTCTTTACGCGGTTTTATCAACTGTGCTGTTGCTGCCTTTTATGGCAGCGGCGCAGGCGACTTCTGGAAGTTTGGCAAAATCCATGGCAGCGCTGCTTAACATTCCGGAGGAATCCGCAACCGGCTCAAACCTCATCTTTTTTATATTTATTCCGTGGGCGCTGATGCTGATCATAGTTTACGGCATACTTGACGAAATAAGGCTGTTCAGGAAAGGCGGCATAAACTTTGCAATCGCCTTCCTTGCGACAATACTGATGATTCCGACAAACGTTCTGGGCCAGGTCATTATCGGGATATACGGGGGCGGGCTGACAACACTTGTTGTCATTGTCGGGATATCCATACTTCCCAGATTCCTGGACATCTTCGGACCCAGGACAGGGCTGCCAACCGCTGTTCTGGAGATTCTGAGCGCAGCGACTTACGGCCTAATGATGTATTTTGTTTTCGGGTTCCTTACAGGCACGAACGGGATTTTGAAAGGCTATTCATGGCTCAGGTGGGTCATGACCATTGGCGTGCCGCTGCTGGTAATGTTCCGGGGCTGGCTGGGAAGGCATGCGCCGCTCAGCAAACAGCTAGGAAGCGAGAACAGGGTTTTGGAGCAGGAAATACGCGCGGCCAAGGAAGAGGTTGCGCCTTTGGTCAAGGCGCTCACCGACCTTGCGACTATCAAAGAGGCTGCCACGCCAGCCCTTTTGGCCGGCTATACCCCAGCTATTCAAAACGCTGCGGTACAGGCGATAATCGATTCCGGAGGCCAAGACAGGGGCTGGACGCCTGCGTGGTTAAGGGCGCGCACCGGAAACGAACTGAAAGAGTTGGCGAGAAGAATAAAAGTGTAAACACATTAAGCACGAGTTACCATATTCTTTTATGAAAAAACTTTTTTTACATGTTTTCCTGGCATTTTCGGCCCTGTTGCCGTTCGCGGCTGCGCAGCCCGCGCTGTCCGAGGGGACGATAAATTTCTGGAAAAATTGGTTTGGCGTGCCTGCGGAATACCTGATTTCGTGGCCCAGCGTCCTTACCTTTGCCGTGGCTCCTGTCGTTATCGCGCTGTTCTTTGCGTATGAAATATGGAAAGAGCTCGGCATATTCCATTCAGGCGCTGCCAACTTCTGGATCCCGTTGCTTCTGGTGTTTCTGATGCTGCGAAACGGTTTTTGGGACTACGTGGGATTGTTTGCCTCAAACCTTCAAATGATCCCGGCCCTGGTTTTGTCGTTCCTTGCGCTGCAGGTAACGGGCAAGCTCAGGTCCAGGATCACATCTTTCGGCTATTCCGGAATTTTCAGCGGCGCGCTTGCCTATCTGCTGGACGCGGTGGGCGTGGGCGTCTTTTTCGGTGGCATCGGGTTTATTATCAGCAGGGGGATTGTTGGCCCGCTGGTTTACATACTTTTTTCCGTGGGCGCAGGGCTGGGCATTTTCCTTATCTGGTGGGACAAGAAGGGAAGGAAGACAGGCGTGCTGAAAAACGTTATGGGGCAGGAGGACCTTATGCGCGACCAGGAAAAAATACTTGAGCAGGCACTGAAGGATTTGAACCAAAGGCTGGTTAAGGCAACCGGCGACGCAGAAAAAACCGCGATCGAGGATGAGATGGCAAGAATAAACCAGAGGCTTGAACGGCTTAAAGCGAGGGAAACCGCGCTGGAATTAAGCGCAACATGATTTATCAGTATTTAAGATTTGGCGCGGAGAACTAATACTATGGCGTTTTCGGTCGCGTTTCAAGCTCCGCCCTCCTCCGCGGCTTCGGCAATTTTCAACTTCCTGGAAAAATACCAGGCGCAGGAGCTGATTGTTCCGTTCCTGCTAACGTTTGTGATAGCTTTCGGCGTTCTTGACACCATACACATATTCAGGAAGAACAGCATCAACGTGGTAATAGCCCTGGCGATATCGTTTTTCGCCATATTTTACGGGCCTTACGGAGCTATGGGGCAGTTCCTGACCAACCTGTACGGCACCGGAGCGGTTGCGATAGTGGGTTTGGTCATGTTCATGATAATCCTGGGCGCGCTGAGCCTTGGAGGGGCGCACAGGCCTGGCGTGGGCATATTCGGCAGGCTTTTTGGCGTATCCGGTGGGTCGGTGGCCGGCCTTATAGTGGTTATTGTTTTCATATTCCTGCTGGGCACGGGCTGGTTTGAGAATATAGGGATAAAACTGGACCCGGACACAACGGCGCTGATGATAATCGTGCTGATCGTCACCGCACTGGTGGCGATAGTCGTAAGCCCTGGGCCGACTAGGCGCTTGTGGAACAACTGGTTCCCGCCGCACCCTGATGAAGGTTATTAGTAATAATAAAAGCTCGCGGGAAGAGGTAATATTATGGTCGAAAACATTTTCACGCCCCTCCTGGGGAACTTAAACCAGATAGGCTTTTACAAGTTTGTCCTTCCATTCCTGTTCACGCTGGCCATTGTGTACGGCGTGCTTTTGAAGACCAAGCTGTTCGATGAGAAGCAGAAATCGCTGATCGGCGTGATCGCGCTTGTCGCTGCGTTTTTCGTTGTGAACTACACGCCAGCCGGGTTTGCGCTCGACTCGTTCTTCACGCAGGTGTTCGGCGTCGGCATCCTGATACTCACAGGGATTTTCGTTGTTTTGCTGCTGATGGGTTTGGTGGGTTTGAAGGGCGAGGACATATTCAAGGCCGAGAACATCAAGGGCGGCGGGCTGGCGATCATACTTTTGATAGCATTTATAATATTCCTGTTATTCACGGTCGGCGGGATAAAGATCACCGGCGACCAGCTGTCGATAATAGCCGTGATGATATTCATAGTCGTGGCGCTGGCGTATATAGCGAAATGACCCTTTTCTTCAAACTTTTAGAAAGTTTGATCAAAAGAAGAAAAGCCTCAACGGAAAAGAAAAGCTTACTAAGCAAAAGATGATATTAAATAGTTGCGAGGAGTATCGTAGATAATGGCAGCACTTGATTTTATCGCGTTGCAGAACACGCTAAAGGCGATGGGATTTTACGATTTTGTCCTGCCCTGGTTGTTGGCGTTTTCGATCGTTTTTGGCATATTGCAGACTGTTAATGTGTTCAAGAAAGGAAAAGAGGACAAGCCCAACACATCGGTCGACGCGGTAATATCGCTGACAGTTGCGTTTTATCTCACGTTTTTCACGCCTTACTCGGGCTTCTTGTCGTCGTTTTTCAGCAAGTTGTTCGGCAGTTCAATAATTGTGCTCTCGGGCGTTCTGGTCCTGCTGATGTTTGTGGGGATCTTCGGGCTGAAATCAAGCGAATTTACGACAGGCAGTTTCAAATACGCGGTTATTGTCATTGCGCTGATACTCGCTGCAGGGCTTTTCATTAATGCCAATTCGGGCGCCTTTTCGTTCGGCGGGGCAGACTTTAATCCGAGCGAGCTACTGACGATGCTGGTGTTTTTCGGCATAATCGGCGCCGTAATATGGTTTGTGGTACATGAGGGGAAGACGAGTACCGGGGAAGAAATAGATCCTGCTACAGGCAAGCCCAAAAAATAGTGAGCGGGTATTTAAGCGCTTGGTGTTTATATCTCTTTTCTTTTATCAATCCGGTATGGCTAATTATTCCCGGTCTGCGACTTTCAAGAATTTGTCGGTTGCGTTTTCCTGCCAGGCTATAGAAAGATGTTTAAGAGACAGGCCTTTACTGGAAACTAACGCAGGTAAAATTAACCCGGGCGGGAACACAGTTTATGAAGCAGAACCGTACCTTTTCAGAGGCACTGTTTGGAGCGAAGGTTTTGATAATAGAGGATATCGCGGCCGTGCAGTCAGGGCGAGAGACGAGCAGGGTCGTTCTCATACGTGCTGGAATGATTACTGGGTTTATGACCTGTCGTCTTCTGGATTGGCGTC
Source organism: Candidatus Aenigmatarchaeota archaeon (assembly GCA_016177205.1). Lineage (GTDB taxonomy): Archaea > Aenigmatarchaeota > Aenigmatarchaeia > JACPZZ01 > JACPZZ01 > JACPZZ01. The sequence continues at coordinate 19,904 of JACOVS010000039.1, read as the reverse complement.
AAGCAAGGTTGATGCAGAATCGTGTAAACCGGGCCAAGGCGCCTATTGCTTTGATTCCGAATTAACTGTTGACCTGATATTGGGCGAGTTGGAGAAAATGGACATCGAATTTTCATTGGGAAGTTTCGAGAGTGCGAGGCGATTGTTTGGGCTCAGAGTTCCCAATATGGGAAGGCCTCAGATATTATAATCATATGATATAGAATGGCTTTTTACTGCTTATTCCCCATCTTCTGCAAAGAATCATTGACAGCCCGCACGGATTCTATCATTGACGGCAGGGTTTCTTTAAAGGCCTTTTCAATTGATCCGATTCGCGCGTCGATCTGGTCAAGGTTTTCGTGATACTGGTCAAGTTTTCCTTCGATCCCGCCCGAAGCTGCTGTGCCGGATTCCTTTATGGTGCGCATCTGAAGGTCGATGTCGTGTAATCGTTCGTTAACAGAGTCAAACCGCTTTTCCATCGCATCTATGCGGAATTCAAGCTGCCTCCATTTTTCCTCGACAACGGCTTCGACGACCTCCTCAATCTCTGTTGCCGTTGGGGTAGAACTTAACGCGACAGGAACTTCCGCCATTTCAGGAACAGCCGGCTCCCACTCCGCCGAAGGCTGTGGTTGCGGTTGTTCAACGGGAAATTCGTAATCGTTTTGCTGCGTTTGTGGAGGCTCAGGAACGGCGAAGCCCATAGGTTGCATTTCCTGCTGCACCGGCTGGCGGGGCTGGATCACAGCCTCTTTAACAGCGGTCATGACCTGCTGCGTCGGCTGGCTGTCCATTGACGCGGAAAAACCAGGGTCCTGCGCAGCCGGTCTGGGCATGTTTACAGGCATTGCCTTTTCCTCCTGAGCTTTCTTCTTAAACAGCCACATTGAGATACCCAATTAATTTTACCCGACTCTTAATAAATGCTTATTATCCGGCTGGCAATTGAGAGGGTTGCTGCTTTTTCAGTTCCTCGATCATTTTCCTGACTTCCTGTATTGTCACAAAGTTTGATTTTATCGGGTTTATCAAATCAATGAAACCCTGTATTTCACGGAGTTCCGTCTTAGTCGCGGCGCGCTCCATCTGCTTTGCAAGCCTTCTCGTTTCGTCTTCTATCCTCCCCATGCGGTTTCCGAGCTCGCTTATTTCCGCGTTTAATTTATCCGAAGACACCTTGGCCTGCTTGAATTGCTCGACAGCGTTCTGGTCTATGCCGGAGATTGCGGATTCAAGGCTTAGAATTTTCTGCTCCACCAGACGAAGCCTTTTTGAATTGTCGTTTAAGCGCCTTATCAACTCTGCGATTACAGCCTGCACGTTGGCCGGCTTTTTATCGAAAACGGCCATATTACCCAAATACAATTTAGTTTAAGGGGTAATATAATATATGGCTCTCAAGTTTGACTACAGCCCGGAGGACAATTCCATACGCCTGAACACGCTGGGAACGCTATACGGGTCTAGCCTCGAAGACTTCGAGGCGATAATGGCCGCGGCCATAGACAAAATAATCGAGGTGAAAAAGGTCTCCCGCATTATTCTTGCAGAGACCAGGGAGTATGAATACGACTGGGAGCAGACCAGGCTCCTGGCCGAGATCGCGAACGCGTTGGACGAGATCGTGCGCGGGCGCCGCCTGCTGACTGTGACGAATTTAACAATACCGGAATGCGACCGCCACACACAGGAACGAAGCCACAACGCGCAGCGGATTGTTGTTGACCTGATGCGGCGCGACCCCATAGGGGCGTACGCAGAGGTACTGCGCGAGATACGGAAAGTAAAGATGGACGCGAAAAAAAACCCCTACCACATACAATGCTACGCCCATTACGTCAACAACGCGCTCGCCCCCATACAGCGGATCCTTGAATCGACCGCGTTAATCCAGCTTGTGAAGGACAACATTGCCGGTTACCACATCGGGGACCGCACGCTTTACCGGGAAATTTTCCATCCTACCATAAGGCCGAACTTCATGCTAACGAGGTTCATGTCGGCGACGCCAAAGGACGGGCAGGCCATAGATAGGTACAAGGTGGGCGACATCGAAGTTGAGGTTTACCGCATACCGACGAAATCCGAACTGGTCTACCATGTTGTGCCGCCAGAATTCCAGTTAACAGAGGACAAGTACATGCTGTTGGACGCTGCGAGGCGTTATATGGCAGAGCACAAGCCTGTTGAGACCGAGTTCTCAGACCCGGAAAGCGCCAGGGAAATATTCGCCAACATAGGGCGCGACATGATACGGGACTTGTCGACGAGCATGGGAATTTTTCTGAACCCTGCGGAGATTGAAAACATGACAAAAATCCTGACAAGGTACACGGCCGGGTTCGGCGTGTTAGAAATCCTACTGGCCGACGAGAAGATACAGGACATTTACATCAACTCGCCGATAGGACAAAATCCTATTTACATAAACCATTCAGATTACAACGAATGCTCGACAAACCTGATACCGACAAAGGGCGACGCCGAGTCATGGGCGACGCGGTTCCGAATCGCGTCTGGAAGACCTTTAGACGAAGCGAACCCTGTTTTAGACACGGACATAACCGTTCCCGGCGGCAGGGCGAGAGTTGCGGCGATCACAAAAACACTGTCGCCCGAGGGTTTGGCATTCGCTTTCCGAAGACACAGGGATAAACCCTGGACGCTTCCGTTGTTCATAAAATCCGGGATGATAGACCCCCTGTTCGCGGGTGTGATGAGTTTTTTGGTGGACGGGTCGTCAAGCATGCTTGTTGCAGGCGGAAGAGGCAGCGGCAAAACTTCACTTTTAAATGCCCTGATGCTGGAAATCTCACCGAACAAGCGAATCCTAACCGTTGAAGATACCATTGAACTTGCCGTCGATTACATGAGAAGAATAGGATACAACATTGAACGGTTGAAATCGCGTTCCGTGATAACACACGTTGAAACAGAGATGGCAGCGGACGAGGCGCTGCGAACTGCGTTGCGGTTGGGCGACTCTTCTTTGATCGTGGGAGAAGTGCGAAGCACGGAAGCCCGCGCACTCTATGAGGCGATGCGTATTGGCGCGTTATCCAACGTCGTCGCAGGGACGATACACGGCGAGTCGCCTTACGGCGTTTACGACCGCGTCGTAAATGATCTCGGAGTTCCGTCAACAAGTTTCAAAGCGACGGATATAATCGTAATATCAAAGATGCTGCGCTCTGCGGACGGTTTGCATCGTTTTAGACGAGTGACCGAGTTAACAGAGGTCAGGAAACACTGGAAATCCGACCCGTACGAAGAGAAAGGGTTTGTAAACCTGATGGAATATTCTGCGGCTTCTGATTCATTGAAGCCAACGGAAATACTTTCAACAGGAGAATCTGAAATAATAAACCGCATCGCGTCGTTAACAAGGGAGTGGGAAGGACGCTGGGAAGACGTGTGGGAAAACATACAGCTGCGCGCCAACATCAAAAAGGCGATGGTGGATTATTCCATAAAACTTAACCAGCCCGAATTGATGGAAGCGCCGTGGGTGATGCAATCCAATGAACAGTTCCACATAATCTCGTCCAGGCTGAAGGAAGAAACGGGTTATTTGGACCCGAAGGAAATATTTTCCAGGTGGGACAAGTGGTTTTCTTCAAGGGCCAGGGAACGCGTGCGATTAACGGCTAGGGCCATGTGATACGATGGGAGAGAGACGAATAGACGAGGACGAACTAAACAGGATAGCGCGCGATTACGAACCCAGGATTTTCGAGGACAGCGGAGACGATGAAAGGAGCGAGGAACAATTCCTGTCCCTTGACTACAAAACCTTCAAGACCGAAGAGAGGGGGGCCAAGAAGAAACTGAATATCTACGAAAAACTTTGTTCCATTTCCGAAAAAATACTCAAGGTCGAGCCTTCGAAGAGCTCCGCAGAGCAGTTGCGCAAAGAGATAGACTTCACCGGTTTGCAGTGCACGCCCGCGGGTATAACATCGGCAGCGTTCCTTCTGCCGATATTTCTCGTCCTGGTTTCAGTTGCCGCGGCCGCAATTGGGGCCGTGCCGATATTCATCGGCGTTACCATGCTGGTTTTTTCCATACTGTCGGGAGTTTATATCCACGGCTATCCGGCAAAAAAAGCGCGCGATTTCCGCGTAAAGGCGTCGGAAGAGATCGTGTTATCGGTCGTTTACATGGTTATCTCCATGAGAATATCCCCCAACCTGGAGAACGCTGTCAAATTCGTTGCGACGAACCTTACGGGACCGCTCGCTTTGGATTTCCGGAAGCTGCTGTGGGACATATACATGAGAAAGGAGGACAGCATAGACAGGGCCCTTGACAAATACATCAGTTCGCGGTGGAAAAACGAAAACGAGGAGTTCTCTTCGGCGCTGACGCTGATACGGAATTCGGTGGACCAGCCCGAGAAAAAGCGCCTTGTAATGCTGGACGAGGCCGTTGACGTGATACTGAAAGGAACAAGGGAGAGGATGGGCCACTACGCGCAAAACTTGCGTATGCCGCTGCTGATCATTCACGCAATGGGGATTTTGCTGCCGATAATGGGGCTCGTGATGTTCCCTGTGCTGGTGTTATTCCTTTCTAACATAGTGCAACCGTACATGCTTTTCCTCGGGTACGACGTATTCTTGTTCCTAGGGCTGTACTGGTACACGTCAAACATATTGGCGACGAAACCGCCGACGCTGTCGAAACCGGACGTTTCAGAGCACCCGGACACGCCCAAGGAAGGCTATTTCCGGGCGCATTTGTCGGGCAAAAAAATCGAAATCAGGACATACATACTGCCGGCCCTGCTTTTCGCCGCGCTTTTCTTCATCGGCTACAGCGGCATGACGAACAGCGCGGCAACGTCTTTTGCGCGCGTGATGTACTCGACTGTAATCATCGCATCAATCTCGCTGCCAATGTCACTTTATGCGTTCCTGGAAAGTTTCCAGAGAACAAGCGTACGCAGGAAAGTAATAAGCGTCGAGAACGAGTTTGCGGAAGCGATTTTCCATTTAGGCAACCAGTTATCGTCAGGGACGCCGATAGAAAACGCAATAGATAAGAACCAGGAAAAAATCCGCGACCTTGGAATATCCGATTTCTTCGGCCGCATCGTTCAAAATATAAAGAGGCTGGGCATGACCTTTGAGCAGGCTATATTCGACAAAAACTACGGAGCCGTTTGGTATTACCCGTCCAGCCTCATAATCTCGGTGATGAAGGTTGTCGTGGAAGCGGTCAGGAAGGGCGTTTACAACGCATCCCAATCCATGCTGTCCATTTCCCGTTACCTTAAAGACGTTCACGCCATCGAAGAGGAGCTGCGCGATATCCTGGGCGAGAGCACGACAAGCATGAAATTTTTGGGCGCGATCCTTGCACCGATGGTCGCCGGCGTGACGGTGACGATGGCGCTGATAATGCTGGACATAATCAAAGTTCTCGGAGAAAAATTAGCGGACCTGACCGCGCAGGGCGTCGGCTCCAGTTTGCCGTTATTTTTGACAGTCGGGCTTGACAAGGGCGGGGTAACGGCAGAGGTGTTCCAATTGGTCGTAGGAATCTACATGATCGAGGTCGCCGGATTGTTGTCGTACTTTGTCAGCAAGATTGAAACGGGCGAGGACAGGATAAATCTTTACCACACGCTATCTATTAACATGTTCATTTCGCTGGTCGTTTACGTGCTGGCGATAACTGTTGTTTATTCGACGCTGGGGTCGCAGATAAAAGACAGCATAATCGGAGGATTATAATGGCAGCCGCCGACCAGCCAAGGTTTTTGTTCTGGCTAGTTGCGGCGTTCATTGTAGCGTCCCTGCTATACGGGGTAGCGTCATTGATACTGCCAAGGCTGATAAGGTTCAACCAGCTACCAGAAACGGGCGACTTGTACGTGGACAACGCAGACGTGCTTGCGACGAGGATAGCGTACGGCATGTGCAGCCTCTGGCAGTCGAGAAGCAGTTTTGCAAAAGGCTTTGACAGCACGTCGCAATACAAATCCACGTCCGGTTCTCTCGGAGCTGCGGAAATAGCGGCCAAGCTCGCGGATACGGACTGTGAAAACCTAGCGTGGAAATACACGGGCGATACGATAAACGCTGATAAAAAGGTTTACGACGTCAAAATATCATTAACCGGCGGGGCGTCGCTGATAGAAGTGGATGTGGACAGGCGATAAGGGAAAAGAAAAATCTTGGGCTTTGGTGGAAAGGAAACTATTAAAATGAAAACGGCAATGGTGAAGGGGCAGATAGAGGCGGAGGCGGGAAAGACTTTTTTCCTTGCGATACTGGCTATAGTGGCGTTAGCCGTGATAATAGCGGTTATAATAGCGTTACAGGGCATTTCATCCGGCGCGAACATACCGAACGCGTGCGACGTGGGCGGCGGACTGGTTGATAAAACCGTTTGCTTCCCGCTAAGGGCGTCGACGTGGCTTTATGCGCACACGGTGGGAGTGGTTAAGTGACTGATAAAAAAGGCATAACGAGCGCCATGCTTGTTTTCATCGGCGCGGTTGTCGTGGCCATAGTTGTCCTGGTTGTTGTGATAGCGTTCGCAAATGAAGAGGCGGGTTCGGGCGGGCTTGCGATGACTGTTGGAAAAGGGATATGCGGGTTTTTAGCGACATCCATGGGCGGGTTCGGGTCGGCCATTTGTAATATATAAGCTTTTTTCTTTTAAAAAAGAAAAACCCTTAAGGTAAAAAGAAAATAATAGATAATCAAGAGGTCAAAAATGACAAGAAAAGGGATGGACGCGCACGTTTTGGGGTTAGCGCTGGGCGTTATTGTCCTTCTTGTTGTTCTGGGTGTTATAGTTGGTTTGAATACATCCGGCGCTTTCAAGGATTTCTTGAATAAAGTTCCGTGGCTGAATAAGATAATTCCTGACAGCAGCGGCTCTTCGGGCGACGGTACGACGACACCGGCCCAGTGCGGCGCCCTATGCGAAGCTACGCCAACCTCGTCGGGCAGGTTGTGTTCGACGGAAGAAACGTGCAAGAACAACAAATGCGAACCAAGTGACGCGTGCAAGGCACTGCTTAATTACGTAGGCCGGCCGAGCGGGAACGTGTTGCACTTTATTGCGCCGACCAGCGCTTCTGGCGGCAATAAAATACGACTGAAAATTTCAGCAGGCGTGCCGATAGGAGGATCAACCCAGTACCTTATAAAAAACGGGGATGTGCTGGAGTATGATGTTTACCTGCCTTTGAAAACACCCTGTACAGGCGGGATAACCATTGAAACAACAGGAGGCAAGATGGACGACGATGATAGCTGGAAGGATGGCGTGGGTCTTGTTGGAACACTTAAAAACTGCGATAAAGACCCGACGAAAGCGGCCAAAGACAGCGATATGACACCTTATGCCTACAGGAAATGGTACCACAGGGTATTGCCTATACCAAAGGGGGGCAAGACGCTTGAGAAGATATCACTGGTAATGGGCGGTGAAACTTACGAAACTAAAGACACCAAGGGCGGCGTTGTTTATGCAGCGCTTTACGATAACATAGTGATAAAATCTACGAACGGCGACAAACACGTCTTTTTCGAAGAAAGTTCGGCTCTCCTTGAAAAGGAGGGGTGCGGGGGAACTTGCAGGTACGATCAAGATAAAACCAGTGCGATGGTCATACCGGTAGTGTACGTACCTCCGACTCAGGCGAGCCCGCAAAGCGATATAGGGGCGCACTCAGACGAGATACTCAAACTGGCAGCAACCGGCGAAGGTAAGTTGCTGTATTTGAAAGCGTATGAAATAGATTCGCCGTACACAATAAGACCCGGCGACATTATCGAGTATGACGTATTCCTCCGCACGTGCGAAAAGGAGGTCGGGGGGATAGAACTAAGGGCCAAGGCTGACCCGTACAATGAATGGAACAACCTTCCGTACTGGAGATGGTCGTATGACTGGTTAAACAACGAATGGGTTAGAGCGAAACCAGACGTTTCAGACGCTTCGGGTATGGACCTTACAGAGTTTGCGTGCGGAAAATGGTACCACAGAATTTTACCCGCGCCGCCCGGCGTATGGGGCAAGGCTGTGGACATCGTTGATGTTGTGATAGGATACGACGCCGGCAACAACCAGCAAGTGGTTTCGTATTACGACAACATACGGGTAACGGACGGAACAGGAACAGTTAGATGGTTTTACCCGAACGGCAAGGAATTCCCGCCTCCCGCCTTTGATGAGAGAGCGGACGATAAAGGAAGGAACGGGTTCAAGGATATTTCGCTGACAAAAGTAATGCCCCCCAACATAAACAACCCATAGATGGATAATAAAGTCGGCAAAAACAAAATAATCCTATGCGGAAAGGCATGTCAGAATACAATTTCGCGTTGATGATGGCGCTGGTCATTGCGCTGGTATTGCTGGCACTCTACCTTGGCTGGATAAAAAGCAGCGGCGAGAACGTTGAAAGGGACAGGAACGAGATAATATCCGCGGCAGGGTGCCTGGCAAAACAGGATTTCTGCGGAAATACCGACAACAAAGCGTGCGTGCACACCGTTGAAGGCAAGAATGAGTGCGGGTGCAGGGCGTGGAAGGGAATAGACAACAACGAGGATTGCGCGGCCGGGAAAAAATGCGTGTCTGAAATAAGGGGTACGAATTATGGCAAATGCCAGTAAGGGACAGATAGGCGACAAGCCCCTGCTGCTTGCGCTGGTTGTCGCCGGCCTGGTAATAATCCTGGGTGCGGGCGTTTTGCTCGTCGCTGTGATAGGGAAACCGGCAGGATTAAACGCTGTCCCGTTGATAGGCGACGCGTTGTGCCAGCTGATGAAGGGTTTAAGGATACAGTGCTGATTTAGATGCCTGAGAGAGAAATAAACCTTGCGACGGTTGTTGTCATAGGCGTGGTCCTTTTGGCGGTCATACTGGGAATAGTTTTCGTTTTCGTGATTCCCAACCTGAACAGCGCGAAACAGGGCGGCAATCTGGAGTTTGCGTGCGCAACCTACCAAGGCGGCGTGGGGTGCGCGAACAGCGCGTGCGGCGTGAATTACGAAGAGACCGCGTGCAAAAAAGTTCTGGACGACTCGGAAATAACTTTGAAAGGCGAAAAGATAAACCTGTGGGAGCAGTGCAACAAAGCCGGAATAACAGACCCGAAAAACTGCCAGATAAGATGCTGCGGCGTGCTTGCTGTCGGGGTTGACAGCGCGTGCGGCAGTTACACTGTGAAGTGCGCGACCGGGTTAAAATGCGACGACTCGGCGAAAAAATGCGTCAAGGCGTGATCAACGAAAATACGATGGAAGGCGTGTGATATTATGCGAAAAAAGGGCATGATGGCCGTTGAGTTAATGGTCATTATAGTTCTTGCTATTGTTGTGTTGGCCGTCCTGGTCGGTGTCATAATTTTCGGCGGCCAGCAGCCGACGAGCGACCTGGGCAAGCAGACATTCGTCCGATCATGCTGCCAGTTGAACATGCCGTTGACATGTATCAACCCGGACCAGGTCTGGTGCACTGTGCCGGAAAATTTAAGGTCCGCTTTCGGTTCCGGGGACTTAAAAAACCAGATATCCCTTGGGTCGGCGGCGGACAAGATAGGGATCTCGCCCGACAAAGTAAAAACGTTCTGCGGTTGCTGATAAGCTTTTTCTTTTAAAAAAGAAAAACCCTTAAGGTAAAAAGAAAAGATTTGGAAAAGCCTTAAGATAAGAGAAAACAACCTTGGGATAGCCTTAAGGGAAAGAAAGCAGATTATTATTTGATGCTAAGTCACAAAAAGGGGTTCGGCCAGGACCAGGTCTTCCTTCTTGCCGGAATTCTAATACTGTTCATTACGGCCTATGTCATCTACACGCTGATAGGCGGGCCTTACTGCGACGACCTGGCGAAAAAAACCGCGAACAACATAAAAGTCGCCGTCGATACCGTTGCGACTACAGGCACTTACACAAAAGACAGCCCCTATACGACGTACGCGATGCTGTGCCAGAACAAGGTCGGAAGCCCGCTGACATTGAACCCTGTAGATTATAGAGCCCTCTCCACACCCGAGTACATGATATACTGGGAGCACTTCCCGGAATCGCCGGAAAACCTGGCGCAAGGGCTGTACAAATTCGACGAGAGCTATCCTTTCACGAAAAACATGGCCCAGATAATCGGCATAAACATGGGGCTGTCGCTTTTCAGCGGGACCCTGTCGTCGCTGAAAGCCTCAGGGATAGGCGGCCAGATAGCCAGCAAAGTTTCAAAGACCCGGGCGGGCGAGGTTGCGGAGTATTTTGCAAAAGGCGCAAAGATAATCGCAACGCCGATAACCCTTCCGCTAAAGGGTGTGGAGTATCTTGGCGGGCTCGCTACAAAAGGGCTCACAAACTCGATGAAATTCATTTTCGAGGTAACAGGGGTTGACAAAATTGTTCTGTCCGCGAAAAAATGGATAACCGCAAAAACCGCGCCGAATATTTTCGGTAGAACCGTGGGGCTCGGTTTCCTGAAAACAATGGACGACAACGGGCTGATAGAGGTGATAAAGATACAGGACGATTTGGCGGAGGAACTTGGCGACCAGTTTGCCGTGAAGATGGTAAACGCAGAGGATACGGCAACCGGGGAGCTGGTGCAAAAGGCTGTTGTTCCTGCCGGGAAAAGGGCGGAGTTGCAAAATTTGATAAACAAACTGGGCAGTAGCGCAGTGGAAGAAGAAAAACAGATGGGCAGGAACCTTGACAGCTTTTTCGCGTACAAAGCGGCCGATGTTGCGCTGCAGAACGAGATAACGGACCTGTCAAAAATCACTTTCAGAAAAATTGTCCAGGATTCGGAAACAGCCGACAAAGGGTTTTACGGGCTGATGAACGGCGCGATGAAAAAGGCGAAAGAATCTTTTGACGCAAACTCGCGGAAGATGGCGGCAAGATACGGTCTTTATCCGTCCAGGCCGATAACTTCATTTTTTGAACAAACCGGCATAAAAAGATTTTCCAAGAGCGTTGACGCGATACCGGTTTTCCGCTCCATGAGATTCTTCGACGACCAAGGAAACCTGCTGCCGGAAATTTCGGAGAACATACAAAAGAGGTTTGCGGGCCTGAAACTTGAGACACAAATCACAGACCCGGACAGCATGGCCGCTATTACAGGAAAATTCTTCGCAAGCGACAAGGCCATAATCGCGGGCGCGGAGACGGATACGGCGATATTCTCGTTTTTGGAATCGTCTCTGAAAACAGCCACGGACGGCGCAGGAACCGGGGTTACGTCGGGCGCTTACGGAAGATTCCTGTCCGGAACAGCAACTGACGGAGACGTAGCGTCGATCGCGTCAAAATTGAGAAGCAGTTATATAACTGAATTAAAAGCTGCGGGTGTTGGCGACGACGTAATAGAATCCGTGAACAAAAAATTCGACGTGCCGAATTACGGAAAAAGACTGTTGCGCGATTACGAAAGCGAGCTGAAACTGGCCAACAGCATAACAGGCGACGCGGACGACGCGCTGGAAATCGCGAAATTTTCCGCTTCCTGGAAACGGGAGCCGGAAATGCTGGCGCTGATGGCAAAGGACGAGTACGAATTTTTGCCGTACGCAATTTACGACAGCCTGGACGGGTGGAGCCCAAAGGGGACAAGCAAATTCATAAAAATGAACGTCATGGGCTACGCCGCGAGCGACGTCGAGGACGAGTTGAAGTATAGCTACCTTAAATCGCCAAACGCGGGCTGCGAATCCAATACGGTGTGTTTGAACCAGAAGGGGGTCGAGCAGAGAAAATCGGACGTCGCGGAAGAACGGATAAAGGATTATGAAACGGTTTACGTTGTCTCAAAAGCCGTTGACTTGAAGCTAAAACGCGACGGTTTCACGTCGCCCCTCGGGGCTGGGTTGGGCGCGTTTTCTTTTGAGAAAAATCCAAGGTTCCACCTCGTTTCTCCGTGCCTGGCGCAAATCAGCTTTTACGAGGACGGATCCAAGAACGGCGAGCCTGTAGTCATCGCAGACGTCGATAAATGCCCAACACCAGGGCGTTCAAACTACTGCTACTTTGACGAGGGCAAGTTCAACGAAATGGCAGCGGGATTTTACGGCTCGCTGGCGTGCTCTGTGATAGCGGACGTTGGAAAGCTCGCCGTGTACGGCTGGCTCTTGCAACCTGCGTGCAACTCCATAGAAATGTGGACCGAGTACGACACGACATGGCCCTTCCGGCCTTTCGAGCCGCTGAAAAACATTGACATGAACATATTGCAGTGTAACATAGAAAAAAATCCTAAGGACGCGGCAAAACTGGCAATGCGGGCCTGCTGCGGCATAGCGCAATGCACAGGCGATTTCGTGTGCTCGGGCGTTGATTACGCTGAAAAGAACGCGCTGATCTGCGGCGCGAACAAATGCACGCTTGGGCAGCTGGCGAAAGCGGCGGGAGAAGATTACAAAACCGTGTGCGGGTGCAGCTGATGAATGGTTTTTTGGTTAAGCTTTTTTCTAAAAAGGTTAAAGGGATTATCATAGTCCGCGATTTTATCATATTCCTGGGAGAATTGGGCATACTTCTGATGAGCATCCTTTTCATAGTAACCGCCGGCGCGGCAATGGGGGAGTTTGTTTTTAATTTCGATGCGCGGCTGGCGTCGGAGACGTTGTTCGGTTTCCACGCAGCCGCGGCCATGACCGGAAACAATTTCGCGGCAAGCTTTGTAATGCCGCCCAACCCCTACAGGATAAAAATTGACAAGGACGGCGAAAATTATTTCATGTTCATAGACTCGACCCGCGAGATATTTAACCTGGCGAACACGGCGGTCGTAAAGATACAACCTCCCAGAAAACTTTTCCTGGTACATTCCACGGACAACGAAATAAACGTCCTTGACGCGAAAATGGATGAAAAGCACAACTGGAAGGCTGGAGTGGAAAAAACAGGCGCCGAAATAACAACCTTGGTTGAGCAACAGGTGAAATAGATGTCCACATTCATTGCCGAAAATTTTATCAAGATTGTCGCCCTTGTGGTGAGCATACTCGGCATTTTAGCGACGCTTGTGCAGTTTCAATCGTTCAGCCTGCAAATACACGGAAAACAGATCGACCGAGAATACTTGATATTTTCGCAGTACATGGCAGGCGCGCCCTTTTTAACACAAACAGAGCCCGACTACAGAAAAGGCGTGCTTGATACGGACAAGCTAAACAACTTAAACAACGATTCATTCTCGGAAAAATTCGGCTTCGCTGACATAACAAAATACCTTGTGGTCATAACCACAGACTCACAGGGCTGGGTTTTCGGCGACGACTCGATACTGAAGGAAAAAAACAGGGTTTGGGAGCATCCGGTTGCGGTAAAAATGACGGATACGATAATACCCGGCACGATGAAAGTTTACGTCCCGAAGGTCGGTTGATATGACCTTTTCCAAAAAGCTCAACCAAAAGAGAATGATGAAGGGCGACGTCTGGTACGTATCAACGTTCTTTTTCCTGATAACGATATTTTTTGTGACCATGATAATGCTGTTCTCGATGAGCATTGCGCGGCTGATCGTCGGCAATTTGATAGATTTTACCGTGCACGCCACGTTTTTGGATTTTTCGCTGAACACGGAAAACGCCCTTGTTTCAGGGACTGAGATCAGATTAAGCGCCAATGAACCGCAGAGCAGGAGAATATTATCGAACGCCGCGTTCCAGTGGGACGGAAGTCCGAACTGGGACGGGGAAGTTTTAGCAGACGGCAGCCTGCGGAACGTGTACCAGGAGGCGCAGAATGTTTTTGACAAATTGGTCCAGGGCCCGTACATATTCGAGCTAAGGAAGCAGTTTGACGTCGCGGGAAACGTGATAACGAAAAGGCTGGTAATAGCAAAAAGGAACGACGAAAAAATCGTAAACGATCCGGAGACGGCGGAAGTTGAGTTTTACCTGCCTTACGAGACGTGCGCGGGCTGCAAGATCGCGATTTACAGGCTGTATTCGACGGTGAAATAACATGAAAGGAAGCGTCAACACGTTCATGGGAAGCATCATAATGGTAATGATCGGCGTCGGAATAATTTGGTGGTTTAGGTCGGTCATACCATCAGAGGCTTTTATCGTTTCCGAAAGGCACAAGGAGAGCTTTTCAACCATAAACTACGCTGAACTGGCACGGAAAACGCTGGAAGAGGCGGTTTTAATTTATTCCCAGACAGGACCCATGAGAGCCGGTTCAGCCGGCGGTCTGGACAATTTGGCACCGCAGAAGGACGGAACAGCTATATGGAAAACACCGCCGAGCGAAGATACTATAAAGGATACGCTGAAACGTTACATCGATAACGAAATCGCCAGTTTACAGCAACATTCCATAGCTGGAAAATTCCTGGCAATCGATTACGGGGATACGAACATCCAAGTCGTCCCGGACAACAGCGACTTTTCAAAATCTGAAAAGTTTTACGTTAAAGGCGACAAGGAGGTAAAAATTTCAAAGGCCCTGCAAACACAGGCAATAACTATAGTTACGGACGTGAAAGGCTACATAGACCAGGAAGTGAAATTAAAATATTTCGCGCTGTACAATGCTGCGAAACAATTTCTGGACAGCGGCGAACCGGTTGACAGGATAAATGAAGCATTCGCTTCTATCAACACCGGAGGTACAAAAACAAAACTCGCGCCAAAATGCACAGAGCCTGTTTCATTCTGCAATTCTGCAGACCCCTTTAGCAGCGCCTGCCCGCTTTCGGAGGCGTCCGAGCCGACGGCGTCCGAGGTTTTGGCAATGACAGACTATTCCGCATTGGACAGCGTTCCTATTTCCGGGCCTATACCGGGCGTCCCATTTGCAGCGTTTAATGCGAAGTTTGAAAAGCACGGTTCTTTGACCAACGGGGCCGGGTACGCGTTAAGCGACGCGACCCTGGCCACGGGCTCCTGTTCGTTCAGCTGCAACTACAATTTCACAAACCCGTGCAAGACGGAAAGCTGCACCACAATAACCGACGCTGACGGGGAAGTGGTTGAGAACTGCGTGTGCGTGCCCGGAGAAGATACAAAAACCCAAACCTGTTCCGGCACCACAAAGACAAAATCAATAACGTTTACATTCCTGGCCGACGTGTACGGGAAATACTCGTCCGAAGACCCGGGCGGCTTTGTCCCGTCGAAGACTATTAACAACATACCTAGCGTTGCCAAGCCGTTTCCTTACGAGACGTTAAAATTCAATTATATGACGCACAGCTGCACAATAATAAAGAACGGCCAGGTCGTTTCCACAGAATTGAAGAACAATGCAGCCGCCTGTTCCCTGCCTGCTGGTTTGCAGCCTGTCTGAAACACCTATTTAAACCATTTCGGAGAAAATAGATAATAAGGTCAAAATGAAGAGAAAAGGCGTTTCACTTCCAATCGACATGCTTGTAATCCTGGCGATAGCCGTAATTATTCTGATAGCGGTTGTTGCCGTGTTCATGGGCGTCTGGAACCCGTTCGCTACGAACCAGCAGGCGCGGGCCAATTTCAACAAGGAGTGCCAGGTTTTGGTCAACACGGGTTGCGCGGGAAACCCTTCGACAGCTTTGTGTGCAGCGGCAAACGGCCTTGTTCTTAACAAGGCGACGTGCGACACAGACGCGGACAGGCTTGCCGTGAAGAAGGGCTGCGGCTGCCCGGGATGATAATATGACCTTTTTAGGAAAAAGCTCAACCAAAAAAGGCGTTTCGCTCCCCATTGACATGCTTGTTATTCTAGCGATCGCGGTGATTATTCTGATCGCTGTCGTTGCTGTATTTATGGGCGTCTGGAACCCATTTGCGACGAACCAGGCGGCCAGGGCGGAATTTAACAAACAATGCCAGGTTTTAGTCAACACAGGCTGTAGCGGAGACCCGTCTTCAAGCCTTTGTGCTGCGGCAAAGGGAATAGTTCTTGATGCGGGCGATGCGACGCCGTGCGGTGACGCTGACGAGAAGTTAAAAGTCAAAATCGGGTGCGGTTGTCCCGGAGTTGCTTCGGCAGCGACTACGACGACTTCACCACCGGGCGGGCCGCCTAGTCCGCCGCCTGGAATCACCTGATACGGATAATAATCAAAGGAGAATTGCCAAACGATGAAAAACAGGCCTTTCATAAAATCGCACCTGTTTTTGTTCTGTTACCTCTTAACATTTCTTTTTGCGTCCGTAACGGCATTGGCCCAGCCGACCCCTCCTGGACCGGAACCTACGGTGCATCTAACACTTAGAACAGGCTGGAACATGATTTCTTCGCCCACGGGCACACCAATCCCGATCGGATCCGCGAGCGAGCCGGGTTCTATTTATTCCAATTGTAAAAGGAACTCGGCAAAACCGGTCTGGCACTTTAATGGTTTCACGCAGCAATGGCAGAGCGACAGGGCCGGAGATTTTACCAGCCTTGAACCGGGCAAGGGTTATTGGGTGTGGGCGGACGACACATGCACGGTTACGCAAACAGGGGAGCAGAGATCCAATTCAGGGCGGCTGACCTTGTGGCCGGGCTGGAATATGATAAGCAATCCTATTAGCGGATCGTTTATCGCGTCCGACCGCGAATTCGGCATGAGCGACCTGCAAAAAACCTGTGGCAGCAAGGTGAATTACAACACAGTCCCGCCGTGGCACTGGAATTCAACATACCAAGATCCTAGTGACAGCTGGCAATCCACATTCTCGCACAAAGGCCGGCCTGCGATAGACCGGTTTAGCAGCGGCGTCGGCTACTATGTTTATGTCAGTGAGCGCTGTGACATAGAATTTAGCGGCGGACAAGTCTTCGGCAGCGTTATCGGCACTACACCATCAACCACAACGACCACAACAGGCGGTTCAGCCGGCACAGGATCAATAACAACAACGACATCGGGAAGATCTACCACAACCACCAATGTCGGAGCAACCACAACCACCAATGTCAGGGCTACAACAACGACTACAACAACCACCACAGCGGCCACATCGACCACATCCAAGACTTGCTACACAAGATGCGACAACGCGTTTTATATGGGTTCTGCGTCCGCGGGTGCGGTCTTGTCGGACAGTTGCAGCCTAGCAAGGGGCGAGGCGGGTTATTACAACTTTAGTTATTCCGGGAGCGAGGCGTTGCGTGCGAATGTTACTGTGGGCCCGGCCAAAAAGCCGGTGGGCGGCGCCAATTATTACGCCGACATGGATTTCACCGTTTACAGCGCGGCGGCGGGCAGCCGTGATGTGTGCGGTTCTGACGGCGGGGTGCAAGCTTCGGCAATCTGTTACAGAGGCGCCTCGGGCCCGGCAGCGGAAAGCTGTTTCTTTGACCTTGCCAAAGGAAACACCTATTACGTGAAGGTTTTGAACTACGATTTCGGCGAATACGAGTATGCCGCCATGGCACAAATCGAGATAAGGACGAGCGCAAAGTAAATTAAACCGGCCGTTCAAACTAAAAATTCAATTAAATTCTTACAAGTTCCGAATTTCACCGCGTTTTTCTCGTCGTATTTTTCGCAGCCGGAACTTTTTATCCCGGCGCCGCAAACAACGAAAGGCACGGGTTCCGTTGAATGAGCGTAATCTTTTGTTAAAGAGTTTGAGTAATGGTCGCTGGTGACCGCGATGACGATTTTGTTAAGGTTTATGTTGTCCAATATCTTCCTAACGACCAGCTGGTCAAAGCGCTCTATGAACGCGGTTTTCTCGTCGCGCTTTTTGTCATGCGACAACATGTCGAAGGCGTTGACATGCAACAGGACGAAGTCGTATTTTTGCAGGGTTTCGAGCGCTGCGTTCGCTTTTTCATGCAAATCCGTGTCCTCCTGGCCTGTTGCGCCTGAAGGCTTTACGAAGTCCATGCCCAGGAATTTCGCGACGCCTTCTATAGTGCTGTGATAGCCTATCACGCAGGCCTTTTTGTTGTAGCGGCTTTCGAAACTTTCCGTTTTTGTGGGATGGCCAATATTGCGTATCAGAACTGTGTTTGCGGGGATTTTCCTTTTTTTGTTTACCGGATGTTCTTCCAGTATCTTGTTAACTCTTCTCAAAAATTTGTTGAGCGCGCTTGCGGTTATCCTGCCGTTCCGGGTTTTGGCTGCGACCTGTTTCACGGCAACGCCTGTTTTTTTCGGGTCGTTGCCTTCGATGTTCCATGACAATGGTTTGCCGTCTAAACGACGCATAACGATAACCAGGCGGTGGCCGACTGCCCGTCGTACGGAGAAGCGTATGTTGTTAATTTCGATGCCATCCAGTTTTTTTGCAAGTTCTTCCAGTCCCGTCTCGTCGCGTCCGGCACGGCGGTCAATTAGCATTCCGTCACCGTTCAGTGTTGCGAAATTCGCCCGAAAACAGACATCGCCTTTTCGTGCCTCTAAATCTGTGCTCAACGCCTCTATGTAGCCGCGGCCGGGATAAGAATCGTCGTAACAGCCGAGAATTTTTAATACGCCCTGGTCCGTGTCCGCGGATTTTTCGTATTTCAAATCCAGACGCCCGACCAAGCCGTTTTTCGCGAGAAAATCCAAACCCGGGTGGTAGGCCGTCGATAAAGGTGTATTTCCGTCCTCGTCTTCGGAATCGGGCATGCCGTCGCAGATTATGAGAAGGGTTTTTTCGACGGCCATGCACTGTTATTAAACTTTCTGGTTGAAATAATATGGTGCTGTTGAACCTTGATTTGACGATGAAAAGCGGCCAGACGCCGGAGTTCATATGGAGCGAAAATAACGGAAAATATTCCCGTCTGGTCGGCGGGCGTTTATGTGAGCTGTGGCACGATGGCAAGCTTAGGTTCACACAAGGGTTTGAAAGCCGCGTCATGGAGCTTTTGAGAAAAGACGACGACCTTGAGAGAATTTACAAGAGGATAAATACAGACGATCTGATGGGCGAAGCGATTAAAAATTATCGGGGGTTGAGGATAACGAAAAGCGATCCTTGGGAAACAACGTTGTCATTCATTTGCTCTATAAACAACAACATAAAAAGGATAAGGAAGAATGTTCAGTCGTTAATGGTTGACGGAAGAGTGATGACGCCGGAAGAAATTTTAAACACGGACATAAGTTTTGCGAGGCTGGGCTTCCGGCAAAAATTCCTTAAAAAGACCGCAGAGATGATTATCGGCGGGCATTCGATAAGCGGGGTTAATAAAATGAGGTATGAAGAGGCTGTTGAACATTTGACAAGGCTGCATGGAATCGGGGATAAGGTCGCGAATTGCATTTTATTGTTCGGTTACGGGTTTTTAGAGTCGTTTCCTATTGTCACGTGGATAAGGAAAATAATGGTTGAAAATTATTTCGACGGGAAAAAAACAAGCGACAAAAAAATACAGGGCTTTGCGCAGGAGCGCTGGGGAAAATACGCGGGTTATGCGAACCAGTATTTGTTTTGTTACGCGAGGAAACTAGAAACAGATTTTATTTAACATAAATCTGTTTCAGCCGGCTCACCACACCTTGTTAAATTTCCAGCCCAGTTTTTGCGCGGTTGAAGCGTAATTTTTCATTATATTTTCCATGTCTGACGCAGTCTGGTTCTTTCCTATGACGTAATACGCGCACATTATCAGGCCAAGAAACGAGTCTATTCCGAGTTTGTAGGTGTTTTTCGTGCCCGTATCGCAGTTCATGCAGAAATCCAGGCGGTCGTTGTTCTCATGCACAAGCATTCCGTGCCGGGCGGTTGATATTCCTTCGCCTGCGGACCCTAAACCGGCCAACGACTCGCCGACTTTCCTTGCGGACATTATTCCGGGCAGTTCATATTTGTCCTCTGCAACGAAAAAAATGAACTTGTACCTTCTAAGATCCGGCGTTTCCAGGCCTTTTATCCCGTCTTTTATATCACCGACGTTTTCCTTCATTATCGCGTATATCATGGAGGCGTAAGTGCTAACGTTGTATGTCGGCGGTTCAACAAAGGATGGGAATACAAAAATCCTTTCCTTTGACAAAAATTCCCCTGC
>JACOVS010000036.1 GCA_016177205.1 Candidatus Aenigmatarchaeota archaeon | reverse complement strand
GTCCATTAGGATAAGCCTCGATCAGCCTGTTAATGCCGTCCGCAAGCGTAATTCTGGCCTTGAAACCAAGAATATTTTCAGATTTTCTTGTGTCAGCCTTCGTGCGCGAAACGTAGTTTTTGATCGCGTTTTCGCGGTGCTCTGCCTGTATGTTTGTCCCCAGCGCTTTGTTTAACGCATCTACGATTTCATTGAATGAAGTCTCGACGCCTGTTCCAACATTGAAAATCTCGCGGTCGAATTTATTTTCCCTCATTGCGTTCATCGCAGTCATGCACGCGCGTATAACGTCCCTGACATGCGTGAAATCCCTTGTTTGTTTTCCGTCGCCGAATATTAACGGGCGCTCGCCGCGCTGCATAGACCACAGGAATTGCGTCAAAATGTTTGCGAACTCGCCTTTCGCCTTTTCAGTGGGCCCGTAAACGCTGAAAAATCTCATCGCCGCGGATTTAACGCCGTATAACCTGCCGTAAAGTTCGGCCATGCGCTCCATCGCCAAACGTGCTTCCGTGTAATAATCCGTCACTTTGATTATCATATCTTCTTTGTGCGGTGGGTCCAATTCGCTGTACAAAGACGATGAAGATGCGAAAACAACTGGACAATCGGATTGCCGCGCGATCTCAAGCACGTTTATCATACCGTTTATCGCCGCGCCGCACAACTTCGGGTTGCGCTTGTATTGAGGCGATGAAGAATAAACGCCAAGGTGGTAAATTTCGTCGAATTTTTCCTTTGTACTGAAATCTTCGCATGACTTGTGTATTACCTCAACACCCGGCGGTATGTTATCGCGGTTGCCCGTATAGAGATTATCCAACACGGTAATGGTACGGCCCAACGAAAGCAATTCCTGCGCCATGTTGCTCCCGATAAACCCCGCCCCGCCTGTCAACAAAGTTTTCATAATCGCTCACGACAACCAGTTTAACTTTCCGTCCTGCAGGTCCTTTTGAACCTTTTCATACGATTCAATGGATCCTATGTCGACCCAGTAACCAGGATGTATGTAGCCGTTTAGCAGGCTCTCCTTGGCGATCTCGGGAAAAATGTTCTCGATCATCTGGAAATCGGATTTTATGTAATCGAGTATGACTTTGCTCAGAACGTAAATTCCCGCGTTGACAAGCCTGGATTGTTTATCGTCTTTCGTAGGCTTTGCGGTAAACCCTATGATCTTATTGCCTTTCATTTCCGCCATGCCAAACTTTGTTGGGTCGTCGGCCTGCGCCAGCACCATGGTGAACTTTGCCCCGGAGGAGCGGTGAAATTTGACAACATCGTCGTAATCTATGTTGGCTACAATGTCGCCGTTGAGCATAAAAAAGGTGTTGTCTAGCCTGTTCTTCGCAAGTATTATGGGGCCTGCGGTTCCGAGGGGTTCGTTCTCAATGATGTAATCGATCTTGACGCCGAAATTTGAACCGTCGCCGAAATAGCTGATTATTTTTTCCGCCTTGTAGCTTACCGAAAGCAGTATGTTCTTCACGCCGACAGATTTCAACCTGTTGATAATGTGCTCAAGTATGGGCTTGCCGGCAACAGGTATCATAGTCTTGGGTATTTCGTACGTAAACGGCCTGAATTTCGTCCCTTTGCCGCCGGCAAGAATCAGGGCCTGCGTTATGGTTCCCTGATCCATTGCCCTTTTGATCAGCACCTCAACAGCGTGCGAGCGGTTCGTTATTATGTTGCCGTCGACCATGCGGTCGACGTCTTTTAAGATTTCATCGGAAAGCGTTAACGATATCTTTTGTTTCATCAAAAATCACCAGAGGTAGTACGTTATACTACAAGATAATACGATGGATACTATAAATACCTTAAACGCGTTGCTGGCGGAAAAACCGCTGAAAGCATAAATACCAAAAAGCCCAATCAAAATTGGTTTATTTTATGGCGGAAAACAACCAGGGAAAACATCCTGTGAAACCCTTGCCGTTCGCTTACAACGCCACCAAGGGTATATCGGAACAGGTCAACAAATGGCATCACGACACGCACTACGCAGGCTATGTCAATAAAAGAAATGAGATTGAACTCGAGTTGCAAAAGGTCGATCGCTCAAAAGCCAATGCGAACTGGTCTTTGTTCCGGGGCTTGAAAGAGCGCGAGACGTTCAACGCGAACGGGCAAATACTCCATGAAATTTATTGGGGCATGCTCGGCGGCGACGGCGGGCCGGACATGAATCTTGGAATTGTAAAAAAAATAGCGCAGGATTTCGGCTCTTTCGACGCATGGAAAGAGGATTTCGTCGCATCGGCGAAAGTGGCGTTAGGCTGGGCTGTTTTGGTGTTTGATCCGTCGGACGGGCGATTAAGGAATTTCATCGGCGACACGCAGAACCAGGGCGCAGTATGGGGCGCAATCCCGATGGTCGCGCTGGATGTTTTCGAACACTCCTATTACTACGATTACGGCCCGGACCGCGCAAAATACATACAGGCCTACCTTGAAAACATAGATTGGGAAAAGGTCGAGGAACGGTTCAGCGGGCTGATTACGAAAACCGGATAAACCGGGCGACGGTAATTTTACTAATTGCGCCGCAAACCCCAAAAACAGGCGATTCACCGCCCGAAATTATATAAGCCGCCGAACCCTATAATGATATGCCGTTTGACTTATAGTGTTTTCTTATTTCTGGAAAACACTACCTGTAGTGTTTGTGGTCATCATGAAATGTCCCTACTGTCCTGCACCGGAAACGAAGGTTGTTGAGACAAGAGACAGCGATCTTGACGCCGTAAGGCGCAGAAGGGAGTGCACTAAATGTGGGAAAAGATTCACTACTTACGAGAAATTAGATGTGACGGACCTTTTCGTAGTAAAACGCGACGGCAGGCGCGAAAAGTTTGACCGCGTCAAGCTTCGCAACGGCATACTGAAAGCCTGTGAGAAGAGGCCCGTGTCCCATGAGAAGATTGAAGCGGCCATCGACGGGATGGAGAAGAAATTACGCGAGGGCGGAAAGACCGAAATAAAAACCCGCCGTATAGGGGAACTGGTCATGGAAAAGCTGCGCGAACTGGACGAAGTCGCATACATACGTTTCGCCTCAGTATACCGGAACTTTTCCGATGTCAGGTCGTTTGAAAAGGAGATCAGAACGTTAAAAAAATAATGGGGGTTGTTTTGCATGGTAATCGGGCAGATAGTCAAAAGGGACGGAAGCATTGTAAATTTTGACAAGGAAAAAATAACAAGCGCAATTTTCAAGGCCGCAAGGGCGGTCGGCGGCAGCGACAAGAAAGTTGCCGAGAAGCTCAGCGACGAAGTTGTGCGCCTGCTCGAGGAGCGCGGCAAGAATGTCCCTACAGTGGAGGAGATACAGGATGTTGTTGAAAAGATCCTCATAGAATCAGGCCACGCCGCTACCGCGAAAGCCTACATACTCTACAGGCAAAAGCGCGCGGAAATAAGAGAGGAAAAAATGAAAGTTCTCGAAAAAGCGAATGTCGACGAAGTCGACAAAATTTTCGACGTCAACGCCTTGCGCGTTTTGAAATCCCGGTATCTGAGAAAAAGCGAGGATGGAAAATTGATCGAAACGCCCAGGCAGCTTTTCACCAGGGTCGCAACCCATACGGGCCTTGCCAACGTGCTCTACGACGCGAGAATATTCAACGCACAAACAGCTGAAAAGCCGCACCCTGCGGAAAATTTCGATCCGGCATCAAACGACGGCCGTTACAAAATAGGCAAGTTCGCCCTGAACCGTTATCACCTTGAGGCGTTCAAAAGGGTCTATGACCGCGCAAACAACGAAGGAAAAATGAAAATAAGCTGGAACAAGCTGCTGGGCATGATCGAAACCGGCGAGCTTGACAACCATGAAGTTGACATAGAAAACTTCTACAACGTGATGACAACAAAGAAGTTCATGCCTAATACGCCGGCGATTGCGAACTTTGGCAACGTGTTGGGAATGGGATCCGCATGTTTTGTCCTTCAGGTGGAAGATTCGATAGAAAGTATCATGGAAGCCTTGAAAGATGCGGCAGTAATATTCAAATCAGGCGGCGGGCTCGGTTACAATTTCTCGAAGCTGCGTCCGGAAGGCGACATCGTAAAATCAACCAGCGGAATAGCGTCAGGCCCGCTGTCTTTCATGCGTTTGTTCGACACGATGACGGAAGTTATCAAACAAGGCGGTATCAGAAGAGGCGCGAACATGGGAATTTTAAATTCAAACCATCCGGACATAGAAAAATTCATAAAGGCCAAGGAGGGCAACAAGGCGCTGAGAAATTTCAACATCTCTGTGCTGATAATGCCGGACTTCTGGGACTATTACGAGAAAAATGAGCAATATCCGCTGATCAACCCAAGGAGCGGCGAAATTGTCAGGACTGTTAACCCAAGGCTGTTGTTCGACATGATAGTCTACCAGGCGTGGGAATCCGCGGAACCGGGCGTGATATTTTTCGACCATGTCAACAAGTACAACCCGTTCTTCGAACACTTAGGACCGATTGTTACGACAAACCCATGTGGGGAAGTTTTACTTTATCCGAACGAGCCTTGCAATTTAGGGTCGATCAATGTATGGGCGTTTGTCAAGGAAAAGGACGGCGTGATGTATTACGACTGGGAAGATTTAAAAAATACGATCCGCACGACAACGCGCTTCCTCGACAATGTGATAGACATCAACAAATGGCCCACCCCGGAAATTGAACAAATGGCCCTCGCAACCAGAAAGGTCGGCCTTGGGATAATGGGCTTGGCAGATTTGTTGTACGAGCTGCGATTACCGTACAATTCCGAGGAAGGCCGCAAATTCATGGAGAAATTGATGGAGTTTGTAAATTACTACTCCAAAGTCGAATCTTTGGCGCTTGCAAAAATGCGCGGGCCGATGCCTTATCTTGACAAAAGCTTCTATCCGGGCGGACGGTTGCCGTTTGCGGGCTTCGAAGACCGCGACAACTGGAATTTTGCCTGGAGCGAGCTTGTGGAACAGATTAAAATCCACGGCGTTCGCAATGGTTACACAACAATAATCGCGCCGACAGGCAGCATCTCGATGATCGCAGGCTGCTCGTCCGGCATCGAACCGGTCTACACCCTTGCGTTCGAGAAAAACGTCGCGATAGGAAGCTTCTATTACGTAGATCCGGCCTTCGAAAAAATAATGCGCGGGGAGCGTTTGTTCGACGACCAGCTGATCAAGGATGTCGCCGCAAGCGGCGGGACAATACAGGGCGTCCAATATGTTCCGAGCGTTTTGAAAAGGACGCTGGTAACAGCAATGGACACCAAACCCGAAGACCACATACGCGCGCTGGCTGCGTTCCAGCGTTGGACAGATTCTTCGATCTCGAAGACGAACAACTTCCCCGCCGACGCTACGGTTGAGAATATGCGCGAAAGTTATATGCTTGCCTACAAGCTCGGCTGCAAAGACGTAACCGTGTTCCGCGATTCGTCGATAAAGAACCAGGTGCTGGTATCTGTAAAAAAAGAGGAACCAAAACGCATATCCGTGGAAACACACGGCCATTCAATGGACAACGGCAATGACACACCAATGCACGAACTGAAAAACTGCAAAGAATGCGGGACGGGCCTGTTAAAGAAAGAGGGCTGCCTGTCCTGCCCGTCATGCGGCTGGGGTGTTTGCACTTCGGCGTGAAGGTGGTAAGAACTATTAAATATTCCCGAACACAAGATAATGGTAGCTATGAAAACCATAAACAAGAATGGGTTAGGTTTGAACCTTGAAGATCTGCACAACTCGCTGGTTTACGGTTCGAGTCTGATAAAAACGGATTACAAAACTTTTAACTCTATTAGAATTCAGCTTTGGTCTTCCATGTCAGATAAAGAAAGGCGAGAATTCCACGATAAAAGAATTCTTAATTTCTGTGGTGTTCCTGTTGTTCCCGATCAAGACATGCCAACAAACGACGGAAAAAGAGAACTTATTGTCTGTGACCGTGTAAATATACCCTGCTTAAAATTAGTTAATCTTTCTTAAGCTGTATCGTGATTAACAATGCAAACCGACTTGATAATGAAAAACGGCGTGTGTGTGCATTGCAATTCGGCTGTCGAAGGCCGTCATTGCAAAATAGTTTGTTCAACCTGCGGAAAGTTTTCGGATTGCAGCGACGGATAGAAAATTAGGTGCTCCCAACG
>JACOVS010000035.1 GCA_016177205.1 Candidatus Aenigmatarchaeota archaeon | reverse complement strand
GAAGCATATCGTATACTGTATCGATATGCTTCAGTTTATGGCGGTATGCTTCAGTTTAAATTAGTCGACTGAAAAATCATTTTTTCTCTTTTTTCAGCGCGGCCCAGTCGGCTGAAATGACGGTTTTCAGGCCTTTTATGTAGTTGTAACACTGCAACGCGGCTTTGGCGCCGTCGCCCGCCGATATGACGATTTGTTTGAACGGCATGTTCGTGACGTCGCCTGCGGCGAATAAACCGGACGTTTTCGTTTCGCACATGTCATTGATGATTATCTGCTTTAGCGCGTCGCGCTCGACGAAGTCTTTGACGAATTCTGTTTTCGATTCAAACCCAAGCTCTACAAAAAGCCCGCTTAATCCAATCTCTTTCGGCTCTCCGGGGTTTGCGCTCTGAACGACAACCGATTTCAAAAACTTGTCTCCCTTCGCCTCTTTGACAGAGGCGTTTACAAATTCCACGTTGCCCTTTTTTTTCAGGCTTTCAACGTCGTTTTCGTAGCCTGCGAACTTTGGAACTTTGTGTATCACATACACTTTGGAGCAGATGTCGCTTAGTATTTCGGCGCCTTCAAGCGCTGTGTGGCTGTTGCCGACGATAGCGACGGCTTTGTTTTTGAAAAGCGGGCCGTCGCAGGTGACGCAATATGATATTCCTTTGTTCGTGAATTCGACTTCGCCAGGCACATTCATCAGCTTCGGCGTTTTGCCAAAGGCGAGGATAACGGCCTTGCAGGCGTAAACGTTTTCGCCTGTCATTACGCGGAAATTCCTTTCGCCGAGTTTTTCGATTTTCTCCACGCCTTCGTACAGGATCTCTGCGCCAAAATCTATCGCCTGATCCTCAAATTTTTTCATCATCGCCGGGCCTTCGATTATGTCCAAACCGGGATAATTTTCTATGTGGTTTGTCGTGTTCGTTTGCCCGCCAACGTCCTTTGTTAAAATAACCGTTTTCAGATTCCTGCGCGTGGTGTAAATTGCGGCTGTCATGCCTGCGGCGCCGGCGCCGACTATCACGACGTCGTATAATTTTTCCCCCATAACCATCGACTACCAATTTGGAATTCAGGCTTAAATAAACTTTCTTCCCAAGAAAACAACAAATCCCAAAAACGGTCAGCCTTTCAAAAGGTAACCTGTTATCGGGCCTTCTTCCGGCTTTTCGATGTTGGGCAGCTTTATCGTCTTAAGTTTTTTTTCAACAACCAGCTTGTCGACATGCTTTTTGACGGTCTTCCAGGAGGTCGTCATGCCCCTGTTTTCAAAAGAGATCAACAAACTAAGTTTTTGTATGCTCATGGGTGTGTTGGTGTATTTTCCCATGACGGTTAGAATGGAATCCTTCAAATCGCCGGAAGAACTCTGTCGCCTGCCAGCCATTATATTCTATTATCCGGCTTCCCTTATAAATATATGGCTTTTTTGAACGTTTTAGAGCTAAAAAAAGCTTATTTCGGCGCCTTTTTGCGTCACAGGGCTTTTTATACCTCTTTTCCGAGTTAAGTTCATGGACCTTAACAGCGGCGTTTTGAAAGCTTTGGGCTCTGAAACCAGGCTGGTTATTATCAAGCACCTGAAAGAACGGCGCATGACGCTAACCGAGCTTGCGGCCAGGCTAAAAATGCACGCCTCGACTGTCAAGGAACACCTTGACATCATGTCCAAAGCGGGCCTGGTGGAACAACAGGACGAAGGCAGGAAATGGAAATATTACTCGCTCACGCCCGGCTGCAAAAGCCTGTTATCGCCGTATCCAAGCGAGATAAGGATACTAATACCGCTTGCGCTGGCCTTATTCGCTGTTGGTTTCAGCTCAAACGGCTCGCTCTACTCGCAGAGCGTTGCGGAAGTTGGGAAGGGTTACCAGCCCGCGGGCGGGGCTTTGCCCGTGCCTGACATCTCCTCTTTATTTGTCCTGGCCGCTTCCGTGGCGATAATAATTTCCGCATACCTCGTTGCGAGAAAGCTCGTGTTTCTGGAAGGCTTATTCAGGAAGGGTCGTTGATAGGGGGAATACCCGAGAATTTAGCAACCTGTTATTAACGCCTCCGCCGCATTACAAAACATGAAGAACAAAATGGCGGCCGCAATGTTAATGCTTGTTTTGTTAGCCAACGCCATGCCGGTCTCGGCGAGCGTTGTTTCGCCTACATATTACGCCGGCTCGCCGGGACATTATTATCAGGCCGTCTTCGACGGCGAGGGCGAAGCCGCTGTAATTGCGAAGGTTATACAGCTAAACACGGAAAAAGAAAAGGTTGACAAGATAACTCTGGAAATACCCGGGCGTTCAAACATACGCTATATTTTCCAGGAAATTTACCCAAAGCAGAAATGTTTGAATTATGACAACTCAGCCTTGAAGTGCATTACTTACGACTACGGCTATCCTTATTACCAGCGCGGTTATGTCAACCTGGATTTCGCAGAGGAACAGTTGTCGTGGTCAAAAAAGGTTGTTGTTAACCTGGCCGAACCGATAGAACAGGGCGCGACAGGAAGCTTGATAATCTATTACAAGGCGTTTGGCTATGTGGATAAAAACGTAAATTTTGATTTCGACTTTGAAACCATAAAATCGCCTTTTGACACGCCGTACCTGCGCGTCAGCGTGAGTGTGGACGAAGATCTCTCACTGAGGGGAGGAGAAACGAAGACGACATATATTCCAAATTTTGCATCGCTCGAATCCTTCGGAACACAAAAAATGGCTGCCCTGCCTGATGAGCAATCAAATTTCATCAGGACCATTTCCGACAAAGTCGTATACGCAGGCGGTTATGTAAAAACAAAAACCAACCTGGATCCGTGGGAGAGCTTCCATGTCACCGGCCGTTACAACGAGAAAAACCTGTGGTTTTTGAATTACCATGAATGGATTATCGGCGTTGTCGCTGCAATTTTTGTGGTTAACTTCCTTATGAAAGGCGGGTTGTTGAAAGGTGTTTCGGATTTCATCAAAAAGGCCAGGAAATTTTCGCTTTCAAGAGTAATATTCACGGGCTTCCTGTCTGCGGCTGCCGTAACATTGACAATTGCGGCCATTACTTTACTGGGGAGTTCTTTGTATTACCTGTTTAGAAACCAGATAGGCAGCGTGCTCATCCTTGTGGCCAGTTCTGTGGCGGTACTGTTTTCCATAGCGTTTCCAGCTTATTACCACGCCCAAAAATACGGCAACAAGGAGGGTGCTGCGGTTCTTGTATCAACGATAATCTGGCTGGTTGCCGTGGCGTATATGCTTTCCGGATTTTCCGGGGATATGTATTACACAATGGGGCGCATAGCAGCGGGCGTTTAAATCATTTCATATTTTTGACAGCTTTTTCCATCCTGTCCGCGGCTTCGACGATCTTTTCATAAGCCGTGGCATAGCTTAAACGCACAAACCCCTCGCCGTGTTTTCCAAACTCGGTCCCGGGCAATATCGCGACCTTGGCCCTTTTCAGCATCAATTCTGAGAACTTACCGGAGCTTACGCCAAGATTTTTTATGTTCGGGAAAAGGTAGAACGCGCCTTCCGGCGTGTTGCACTGCAACCCCATCTCTTCAAGCCGCTTGTGCAATAGCGAACCGCGACGCTCGTATCCCTTGCGCGCTTTTTCGATGTAGCTTTTCCTTGTTTTTAGCGCATCGACGGCTGCGAACTGCGACAGCGTGGGCGCGCTTATCGACGTGTATATGTGGACTTTTTTCATCGCGTTTATGATTTTTCCAGGGCCAACCGAATAGCCGACGCGAAAACCGGTCATTGCGTAGGTTTTGGAAAAGCTCTGCAGGGTTATCACGTTATCCTGCACGCCGTTAAGCGACGCCATTGACACGTGTTTCGCTTTTCCATAAACGAATTTTTCATACGCTTCGTCTGCGATGACCAGAATGTTATTATCGACCGCGATGTCGGCGACCTCTTCAAGGGTCTTCCTTTTCAGCACGTTGCCCGTGGGGTTCGAGGGGGTGTTTATGACAATCACCTTGGTCCTGCCCGGGTTTATGGACTCCCTGATCAGGTCGGGGTTCAGCTCAAAGTTGTCCTCCTCGGATATCTTGTACGGTATTGGATATCCGTTCAAAATTTCAACAACAGGCCTGTAGTCCATGAATCCCGGGTCCGGAACTAAAACCTCCTCGCCCGGATCCACAGTGCACATCAGCGTTATCATGATGGATTCGTTGGAGCCGTTGGTTATGATTACGTTGTCTGCGGATGCGCTGATCCTGTTTTCCTTTCTCAATTTCCTGGCGACCGCCCTCCGCAGCTCTTTAATGCCCTCTGTGGGCGCGTAATGCGTGGCCCTGGCCGCATTCCTTTTTACAGACGAGATTACGCCGGGCGGCGGCAAAAAATCAGGTTCGCCGGGCCCGAGGGATATTATTTTTTTGTCTTCGCCCGCTATTTTCAGAAGGTTTCCCATAGCGCTGGGCGGCAGCTCGGATTCGCGCTTGGAAATTATGCCGCGCAACATAATTAATTATAGGCCTTATAAATTATAATCATGGCCGGCCCGGGCGTTGACACGCTATTTTCCCCCGCTTCTGTTGCGATAGTCGGCGCCAGCAGGGACCCGAAAAAGTTCGGCAATGTGATACTGAAAAATTTCATGCTTTCATTCAAAGGCAGAATTTACCCGGTAAACCCGAATGTCGGCGAGATAATGGGGCTGAAATGCTACCCAAAGGCGTCCGCGATAAAGGGCAGGGTCGACCTGGCCGTAATCATAGTCCCTTCGGAGATAGCTTTGGAAACCGTAGAAGACTGCGGCGTGAAAGGCGTCAAGTCGCTGGTCATTATCACGAGCGGCTTTTCGGAAACAGGAGCTACGGATAAAGAAAAAGAGCTGGGGAGCATAATCAAAAAATATAAAATGCGCGCGGTCGGGCCGAACTGTTTGGGCGTACTGGATACATACAGCGGCGTGGATACGATTTTCAACCCGCAATACAAATTGAACAGGCCGGCGAAAGGCCCCATCTCCTTTGTGTCGCAGTCCGGCGCCCTGGGCGCTGCCGTGCTGGACTGGGCCCACTCCGAGCTTGTGGGAATGTCCAAATTCGTTTCCTACGGCAACGGCATCGACCTGAGGGAATCGGATTTAATCGACTACCTGGGAACTGATGAAACAACGAAAGCGATCGCGCTTTATCTCGAAGGCCTTGTGGACGGCAAAAAATTCATCGATGTATGCTCCCGCATTTCAAGAAAAAAACCGATCGTCGCGCTAAAAGCGGGAAAAAGCGAGGCGGGGTCAAAGGCCGCGATGTCCCACACCGGTTCGCTGGCAGGCTCGGCGAAGGTCTTTTCCGGCGTTTTCAGGCAGTGCGGAGTTATAGAAGTCAACGACGTTGACGAGCTTTTCGATTACTCCAGGATACTCGCGTACCAAAAACCGCTGGCCGGGAACAGGATCGCTGTAGTCACGAACGGCGGCGGATTCGGCGTTTTAGCGGCCGATGCGATAGAGGAGGAAGGGATGAAGCTTGCGGTTTTTTCCGCGGAGGCTGAAAAACTTTTGCGCGAGGCGCTTCCGGACCGCGTTAATGTGCGCAACCCGCTGGACCTTGTCGGCGACGCTGATACGAAGCGCTACAAGGACGCGCTGGATATAATCGCAAAGGAGTCTGGCGTGGACTGCATACTGGTGATACTTCTGATGCAAGTTTCCACCCTCGGGTCGGATGTTATAGACGCGATAACGGAAATTTACAAGGACAGGAAAAAGCCTGTTATCGCGTGCTCTGCGGGCGGAAATTTCACGCAACTTCACATGCACGCCCTGGAAAAGGAGGGGATACCG
Source organism: Candidatus Aenigmatarchaeota archaeon (assembly GCA_016177205.1). Lineage (GTDB taxonomy): Archaea > Aenigmatarchaeota > Aenigmatarchaeia > JACPZZ01 > JACPZZ01 > JACPZZ01. Next base: position 16,929 of record JACOVS010000035.1, on the reverse strand, counting down.
GCATACCCGACGCCGAAAAAGGCTGTAAAGGCTGCCGGAGCCCTATGGCAATACGGAAAAATAAAAAACAAAATTTGAAATGAACGTGTTACTCGTCGTCGTCTTCGTCGGCTTCTTCCGACTCTTCGTCATCTTCTTCCAACTCGTCTTCGTCATCCCCGTTTTCCTCGTCGTCGAACACGGCATCACCTTGTTCCTCTTTTCTGGTATCATCTATTTAAACGTTTCCGTCCGCACGGCCAGCGCCAACCACGGATATTTTATTTTCGCCGACCGAAAATTTCACGCCCAGAAGTTTTTCACATATTCCGATATTTGTAAGGGTGTGCTTTGTTATTTCCGAAGTTGTGAAGGAGGATTCTCCGTGCGCCAGCGCTATATACGGAATTATCTGGTCCGATGCGTGGGGGTCCAGGGAAAAATCTTCTTGCAGCTGTGCGACCATTTTTTCCGCCGCCTCCCTTCCCACGTTCTCGGCGGATTTTTTTATCTCTCCCAGTGCGTCGGCGCCTAGGACGGAATTTCTGCATTCCGCCCACAAAACCAGGGCAGAACCCGTCGAATCCGGATTAACAACCTCTTCTTTTATTTCCGTGTCATAGCCCGCTTTTCTCAGGATGTTTTCCGCCGAAATTCTCTGCCTTTCCGCGACACTTCCGGGCAAATTGGCGCACACGGAAACGCCCCTGATAATTTTAACATCGCCCCTGTCCTCCAACCTTATGTTTTTCAGTTTTTTTGCAGGTTTTAAATTGCAGGCTGTTTCTGCGCCGCCTCTCGGATAAAAGCCTCTCCGCTTAACTTCAAGGTCTGCCACGTATCCCATGTTCCCGAGCAGCGGGAAAAATACGTTCTTCGTATAATCAACGGGAGGGGACCAGGACGTGTTCGTGGCGCCGCCGCTGATTTTTATCCCGACGTTTTCGCGCGCCGGAGACGCCGCTATCATCAACGACTGGAGTACCAGCGTTACCGAACCGGCTGTTGATATGTTTACCTCAACCCGCTTTTCAAACGAATCCCCGGGATAAAATTCTATTTCCTTGGAGCCGACGAACGAATTTTTTACGGATCCGTTGCACAGCTTTGCAACGGCCAGCAAGCCCTGCAGGTGCTGCTCGCGCAAACCCGGGTTGGGCCTGTTGGCGCGTATGTTGTATATGCTGCAGGGTTCTTTCAAAACCGCTGCCAGCGCAGTCGCGGTCCGCAAAACCTGCCCGCCGCCCTCCCCGACAGAAGCGTCCAGAGTTATCATCTTATCACAAGGGGAATTTGTTTCCTATCTCCGGAGCGAATGCTTCAAAGCCCATTTCCTTAAGCTCTGCGGCGAATTTTTCGCAATTGTCTCCGTGCACGACAAACACCTTTTCCGGGCCGACCTTGTTTATCGTGTGCAGCAGTTCTTTGCGGTCCCCGTGCGCGGAAAAATCAAACCTGTCGACGTGAAGGCCCACCCTGACGGTTTCGCCGTCCAGGTTGTATGTTTTGTGATCCAAAAGCTGGCGGCCCGGCGAGCCTTCGACCTGGAAGCCCGGAACCAGCACGGAAGAATTTTTTCGCAGGCACAGGCGGCGTATGTAAAAAACGGACGGGCCCGCCTGAACGAAACCGGCCGTAGTAACGATCGCGCACGGTTCTTCAATGATCTGTTCGCGCTGGCGGTTGTCCTTTACAAATCCCACATTCGAACAAACCTTGTCCAGGCGCTTCCCGTCCCTTAGATAGGAGCGGTAATTCCTGATTATGCCTGTCGCCTCCCGGGCCATGCCGTCAACGTAAACAGGATAGCCGAGGTCCTCGAGTATCAAAAGCATTTCCTGCGAACGGCCCAGCGCAAAGGCCGGTATCAGGGCGACGCCGCCGTTTTCCATTGTTGTGCGGACCGCGTCCAGAAACCTTTTTTCCTCCTCTTCCCTGTCCGGGTGGTTGCGCTCTGCGTAGGTTGATTCTATCACCAGCGCGTCGGCCTGCGGGAATTCCTTCATGCCGTTCACAAGCCGCGTGTCCGCGACGCGCAGGTCGCCCGTATAGAATATCCGCTTGCCGCCGGTTTCTATTACGACGCCAGCGGAGCCCGGTATGTGGCCGGCATCCACAAAAGTCGCGCTGAAATTCTTGAAACTAAGCGTCTTGTTGTACGGCGCGCTTATGCCCCGGTTAAGCGTTTCACGCACGTCTTTCCTGCTGTACCTTATGTTATAGCCCTCCATCTTTGCGATTTTCGCCGAGTCTTCAAGCATCACGCGCATCAGGTCTATGGTAAGGTCTGTCGCGTAGAAATTTCCTACGTAGCCGTGCTTGGCCAGGAACGGCACAGCGCCGATGTGGTCCAGGTGCGAGTGCGAAATAAAAACGTGGTTCGGGTCCACCTTCAACGGGTATTCCGGTTCCTCCTCGCGGTTTAACTTCAAGCCGTAATCCAGAAGTATTTTTTCCCTGTTTTCTATGACTATGGCGGAGCGGCCGACTTCTCTCGCGGCCCCATGAAAACTTATTTCCATCATTGCACCTGAATTATTTGATACTTATGCTTTTAATCCGTATAAACCCCATACGTATTTAATGCGGGAGTAGCAAAGCCTGGCCAAATGCGCAGGACTTAAGGTTTGCTTAAGTGTGGATTGCGTTAGCAATATGACATATTAGATATCCTGTGGGTTAGAAGCCTGAAACACGCGGAAAATAGAAACATGTCAATACATGTTTCAGTCTGAAGCGCGTTTCGGTTGACCAATCCCTTCGCCAGTTCGAACAAGCTTTTCTGAAAAGCTTGAGCAAAAGAGGATGGAAAGCTTCGAAATTCTGGCCTCCCGCAAGTTATTTTTTTATTCCCCGGACAGGCGCGTATTTTAATTTAAGTGGGGCTGCGTTCAAAAAATAAGTACGTGACAAATATGCAGGAAAACAGATTACCGGTACGGCCCGGCCAGTTTCCAGAGAGGTGGGTGGACCCGTATCTTGTTGATGTTATGCACAACGCCCTGGAAACCGGGGATGTGCCTGTAGTCCACGCCTTTGTAAGAGAATATATCCGCAGGTACGGGTCGGCTTACCGTTTGTCGGACCCGAAAGACCCGAGAGACCAGAAACAGGAAATTTCCGCCTCTTTCCCCTAAATGGTTCAGACTAAGAAAAATCAAAAGAAAGCTGCAGGATATTTACGGTGACCAGACCAGCCTATAAATCTTTTAAATTTCAATAAAAATTGTGCGCGCCGGCTGGGTTTCATTGGGGAACCTTGAAGACTTGTACGGCCCGCCCATCGTTGTTCTCGACCAGAATGTTGCCGCCAACGGACTTGCCGATGAACTGTCCAAGGCCGGGCTGCGAGTTGCAAAGCCACCCGCCAATTATGCGGTGCCGGACAGAGAGATTGTGGGCGAAGCTGATAGGCTGGGCGCGCTGATACTCACGAGGGATCGGGGCCCTGATTTCAGGGTACATCCCAGGGCCTTGATGCTGCCTAAAAAACTTAATGTGAGCGACGACAATTACGGCCTGGTCGTAGGTTCTGTGAGATTTGCAGTTGGCCTTGCTGATAGTTTACCAGACTCGCCTTACACAAAACCGAACAGCGTGTACGCGGCCGCGCTGCATAGGATCAGGGACGATTTTGTCAGGGAGCAGGTTTAATTGTCCAACCACTACCTACCCGAAATTGACTACAGGTCCGGTTTTTCCGAGTACTCGTTGTCCACGGATTTTTTCAAAATCATTTCGCGCTCCTTCCTTGCCACGACTTCCTTGACATGGCCGAACGCGTCCAGCTCCACGGAAATTGAATCTATCCCGAATTCCACAAGGCTTTCAACCAGATTGTCGTCGCGCGAGGGCGCCTCGCCGCAGATCGAAGTTTCAACGCCGTAGTTTTTGCAGCGGCCAATGACGTATTTGATCAGCTTCAGCACAGAAGCTGTGTTTTCACGGTACAAATTGGATATCGATTCATTGTTTCTATCAACTCCGAGCACGAGCTGCGTAAGGTCGTTGCTGCCGAACGACGCAAACGATATCCCGGCTTTGCAGAACTCGTCAATCGTTAACGCGGCGGAAGGGACTTCGACCATTATTCCGATTTTTACGGTCTCCGGCAATTCCATATCCTGCGCGATTTTCTTTGTCCTAACAAGCTCGTCAACGTACGCTATGAACGGCACCATCAAATGCACGTTGTCCAGCCCCTTTTCATGAAGGGATTTTATGGCGCTTAGTTCGCATTCCAAAATTTCCTGCTGTTCCAGGCTTCTTCGTATGCCGTGCGAGCCCAGCATCGGGTTCTGTTCTGCAGGTTCGCTTTCACCTCCGGCAAGGTTCCTGAATTCGTCGGTCCTTGCGTCCAGCGAGCGGTACCACACGGGTTTCGGGTACAACGCTTTTGCGATTGAGCCCAGTTTTTCAATAATGGTGCCGGTAAGCTCCTCGGGATTTTCTTTTGCAATATATATCGGGTGCTTGCCGCTTTCCGTCAGCATGTGCTCTGCGCGAAGCAGGCCGATGCCATCCGAATTAACAGCCTCGTGCGCGCGCTCGGGAAAGGCCAGGTTGACTTTAATCTTTGTCGCCGTGATCAGCCGTGACGGCTCCGATTCCGCAGCCCCCGTATTAACAGCCTCTTTCGGGCTTGCGGCGCCCTTGTATATTTTGCCCGAGGCCGCGTCAACTGTTATGGTGTCGCCGTCATGCAGCTTGCGTGTCGCCTCTCTTGTTCCGACTACGCATGGTATTCCCAGTTCGCGGGACACGATCGCGGCGTGGCTCGTTAGTCCACCGGTATCCGTAACGATAGCCGAAGCCTTTTTCATTATCGGAACCATGTCGGGCGTTGTCATCTGCGTCACTAAAATGTCGCCCTGGGCCAGCTTTGAAAATTCGGATATGTTTCCGATTTTTTTCACGCTGCCTGTTACAAATCCCGGCGAGGCCGGCGAGCCTTGAAGGATAACTGCGCCCCCAACTTCCTTCTGCGGCTCTGCCATTTTCCTGCCCAGGGTCGTTATGGGCCTTGTTTGCACGATGTACAGCTTGTTGCGTTCCATGCACCATTCGATGTCCTGGGGCGCGCCGTAATGGTTTTCTATGCGCTCCGCGTATTCTACGAGACTTGAAATTTCTTCCATGCCCAACACCTGCGCCTCGACCAATTCCGGCAAAACGGGCTGCGATTTTGTATCGCCCGCAAAAAAGTCCCTGATCCGCATGGTGTCTTTTTTGTTAACCTGTATTTCAACGTTCTTTGAGTTCCTGTCGTACCTGTACGTGTCTGGCGTGACCTGGCCCGAAACTACGGACTCGCCCAAGCCCCACGCCGCTTCAATGACCACTTTTGACACGTCGCCGCTGACAGGGTCTGCCGTAAACATCACGCCGGCCTTGTCCGCGGTGATCAGCCTCTGCACGATGACCGCGATGGCCTGCATTTTCACGTTGTTGTTGCGATGGTAGAAGATCGCGCGCGGCTCGAACAGCGAAGCCCAGCATCTCTTCACGCTTTCCAAAAGCTGTTTCGGGCCTATGACATTCAATATCGAGACCATCTGGCCGGCAAACGATGTTGACGAGGAGTCCTCTGCAACAGCCGATGAGCGAACGGCAACAGGCAGCTGGTCCCGGCCGACCCTGATAAAGTCGAGCGCTTTGCCGCTTATCTCGCGCAATTCATCTGCCATGTACAGGGCGCGGTAAGAAGTCACGATCTCGTTTTCAATAGGCGCGGGCATCTGGCCGGCCATTATCATCTGCTGTATCCGCGCTGACGAGCCCACCAGGTTCTCGTTGTTTTCCACGTCAACCTCGCTTAGAACCGTTTCTATCTTTTCCTGAAGCTTGTTTTCCCGGATAAAACTGAGATAAGATTCGGTTGTTACGACAAAGCCCTTTGGAACCGGCAGTTTTATCAACATCATCTCGCCGAGGTTCGCGGCTTTTCCGCCAACCAGCGAAACGCTGTTCTTGCCCACCTTTTCGAGCTGAACAGTCCACGCCATAAGGATAAATTACGCCTCCATGTTATTAACTTTCTACGGACTGGCCGGCGAAACGGGGCGTTGTTGCGGATATTCAAAGAACTTCATCCTGCCTCGGAAGGCTATAAATATAATTTCCGCGTATAGTGATTCATGGCCGAGGCTGGCGGCTCTGATCAAAAAAAGAGCCCTTTTGAAGGCATAGAGATCCACCAGGATTTCAAGTCCTTTTCAAAGGCTGTCCGGGACGCGGGCCTGGTGCACGACATCTCTTCATTGCTGAAATTAAACGCCAATTTCATGGAGGTCGTGGACGACCGCCTCGTCATAAGCATCAGGAATTTTGACAAAAAAAGATCCAGCAACATGCTCGTTTTGAACGCGGAAAGGGCAATTGTTTACACGGACGAGCCGTTCCCGGAAGGCGACATGAAGCCTTTTGAGAAATTTCTCCAAAAGCCGCACGGCAAAAGCACGGCCATAACCTTTCTTGTGCTGAGGCGCACGATATCACGCTACCTGTTGACGCTTGATTCCCTGGTGCACATGCTTGAGGGCATGGAAAAATCCTTCGATTCCCAAAGATACAGGAGTTTAAGCCTCAAACTCGGGCGCCTGTACGACCTGATCGAGCAATTGCAGGACATAATGATTCGTCTGGAGCAATCACACTTGAAAGACATGGAAACCGCGTACATCTCGTTTGATTACGATGTGCTGAAGGCCGAAGGCAGCTACCTGCTGGACAGGTGCAAAAACAGGTTCGGAATGCTGAAGGACATTGCCCGCGAACGCGAGGTCCAAGTTACCAGGGAACTAAACCAAAGGATAGAGAGATTAAACGACGTGGTCAGGAAGCTTACGGCGCTGACCGTGATAATAATGCTGCCCAACCTGGTCGCCAGCCATTACGGCATGAATTTTGCGAACATGCCCGAACTGCGAATATCCTGGGCATACCCCGCGGTTATTGTGGTTGAAATCCTGCTCGTGGTGCTTGCGGTGTTTGTATTCAGAAAATTCGGCTGGATTTAGAATGGGAAAACCCAAGGAATAGAAAACATCGGTTTTCATAATTTTCTCAAACAGGAAACTAAAGTTTCCTATTTAAACTGAAGCATAGGTTGCCAGAAACATTAACGCACTTCAACTATCCTGCACTGGCCGGAAACTTTCTTCGACGCGATTTCCAGTGCGCGCTTGGCCGCTTTCTCGTTGCCCTTCGCGACGCGCAGTTCCATGATCGGCTGGTTCTTGAAGACCCTGGCCGCTGTGCCAACAGGCTTGCCGAAGCTTTTTCTCATTCCTTCCTGGAACCTGTCCGCGCCCGCCCCTGTAGCCAGGGAATTTTCGCGCAAAACCTGGAACGGGTAGACGAGAACCTTCAAAAAGTAGTTTTCCAGCGTCAGAATTTTTTCAAGGTGCTTGTTCGCACCCTGCCTGGACGCTTCAAGCGCATTGTCGCGTATCTGAACCGGGTGCATTGAAACCAGGCGAAAGATTTTTTCGAAATTCTTCTTCTTTGTGCCCATCTCAAACTGCGTTATCTTCGCCGCAGGCACGCCTACGACATAGCCTTTCCTGGGGACGTGTATCGAAATCCTTGTGTAAGGCCTCTGGAATTTTGAATAGCACCTGCCCGGTCTCAACGTCATAACAACACTTTCAGTAGTTTGTAGGTGGTAGCTTAAATATACGCCGACTTCTAGTTACTAATCCTCTTCCTCTGTTGCTCCGAGAAGGCGTTTTAAGAATTTCTTGTTTTCCTCCCTCCTCTTCCTTTTTTCAGCCTCTTCCTTTCTCGCGTTCTTTTCTATGACGCCAAGGGTTTTTTTCAGGTCTTTCGAGGAATTGCCGACGCCGGACGTGTTCCCGACGCCGATAACGAGTATGCGGTCGCCTTTGCGCGTCAACTCCAACAGCCTGTCAATGGCTTCGGTAACAGCCGGTATTGAGTTTTTTACCGCCATGGGCATCGCGGTTATGGCCTCTTCCTGGCTCATCTTTACCACGATGTTATCCAGCGGGATCCTGTTTCTTATCGATACGTTTTCAATCTGGGCGCGCTCAACGCCGATCCCGCCCATTGCCACGCCCACGCCTTCGGCTACGCTGCCAGTTTTTTCGCCTTCCAGTTTTGCCGCCGCGTCTATGGTGATTATCCTGGTTATCCTGTGTTTTCTCAGCACAGCCTCAACGGCGCGGCCGAATTTGCCCAGCCGCCCGCCCGGGCCCAGCGCTTTCATCACAATCAGTTTCCTGCCGTTATAACTGGCCGCCGCGGTTATTGTGTCCTGTTCTATCAATTTTGCGTTGCCGCTTCCGATCAGTTTCGCAGCCACCAAGGGTCCTACTGAATCCCCAACCGGCTGGCCTGTCGCAAGGTATTCCGTTCCCCTGTACATCGCCTTTGCGACGCGCTCTATCATGGGCAACTGCATCTGCAGCACCATGGCAAGCTGGATGTTCTTGGTCTTCTTGATCATCACAAGAAAATGCTTTACAATTTTCGCGATCTGGTTGACGGCCATCGCGCCGGCCACGCCCATCAGCACGTTGGCGCGCTTCTCCCCGTTCATGCCGGGCGTTATCTGTTCTATAGAGTATTTCATCTTGTCCTCTTCCGCGTTCACAATGTGCTCCAGTTTGGGTATTATTCCGTAAGGATCCAGTGAAACCGGCTCGACGGCAAAGAACTCAACCATCCTGTCTACGGCTGATTTCATCTTTTCGGTCGGCTTTTCCGATATCTGGCGCAGAACTATTTTCTTGGAATTGCGCGACATGTCCTCGAGGTTTTTCACGCTTTCTTCCAGCTTCCACACGATCTGCATCAGCGCCATGCGCGGATAGAAGAAAATCATGACTATCCAAAACACAAGGAACAGGCCTGAAAACGGGTCTTCTGCCATTAAACCACCTTAGAAGGCTCTGTAAGTATTGGTTTATTTCTTTTTAAGCTTATCCGGGTTTTTGCGGAAATAACTTTTATAACGGCGTTTGGTGTGAATACTCTTATGGCGGACGCGAAAAATATCATAGCGCTGGCGCTCAGCGTTATCATACTCGCCTTTGTAGTCGAGAACATACCAGCGATAAAGAACAACATAGGCGACGTTTTATCCGGTGTCTCTCTTTCCCCGATAACGTACGGCAGCGGTTTTTCGAGCTTTCCGGTAAAACTGGACGCCGGATTGTTGACGCCTTATTTCAGCATGGAATTTGACGATGTCGAGAGCATTACCGCAGATTCAAGCAACGCCTCAATCGCCTTCGACGACAGGCAAATAACCATCAGCCCGTCCTCCCTAAAAGAGATGACAGTGCGGTCCTACTCCGGAAAATTGTCATATTATGCGAACGAGAGGTCGATAGGGTTTGACGGCGCAGCCAAAGGCATTGTTTCAGACGCTGTAAAAATAAATTCCGAACGAAAAGTTAAAATTCTGGGAACCCTGACATCGGACAGCGCGAGGCTGACGAACGTTGTAGGGGGAACGATAGCAATAAACAAAGCGACTGGAAGCCTTGTTTACAACACTACGAATTCCGTATCCCTGCTGGGCGACGAGGTTAAGATAAGCAAATTCACCGGAAAAATTTCAATAGGTTCTTACGGCGTTGTGCTGGAAGGAAATGCCGGCCGCATAGAGGTGAGGGGCGCGGGGAAGACGGTAACGTACGGATAGCAACGCTGAAACACACGGAATTCATTGCTCGGCTATTTCCACTTCATCAACTTCTTTTCTCGTTTTCTTCTCAGATTTTTTATTTTTGCGGCTTTTTTCCGGTTTTTCTTTTTTCGAAATAATCCCAAACAACGGCCAGACCGCGCCGAGCAGCTTGTTTACAAGGTAATACGTTATGTAAAGGAAAGGCCCCATTATGCCGAACACAAGTATGTTGTTTATGCCAAGGCTGTCGTAAAGGCCCAAATAAGCCAGCGCGACCGGGAATGCCATGGAAAGCATTGCTATAACCGCCACTTTCACGACCAGCCGCAGTATTGCGTAGGCTGCGAGTATGAAAAACGCGAATGTGATAAGCAGCGCAACTGTCAGCTCGTCAAGCCCGAATATGGACATCTCAGATCTCCCTGAAGCCAGTATATTTTACTAAGGGTTTCGGTATAATAATGGTTCCCTCTTTCGTCTGGAAGTTCTCCATAATGGCGACCAGCACGCGGTCCGTTACGGCCGTGGAGTTTAACGTGTGCACAAGGCCGGAAGGGGGCGCGCCTTCCTTTTCCCTTGTTTTGATGTTAAGACGCCGTGCCTGGTAGTCTGTGCAGTTTGAGCAGGAAGCTACTTCCCTGTACTTTTCCTGGGCGGGCAGCCACACCTCTATATCGTATTTCTTCGCAGCCACGGTTCCGATATCGCCGGTGCAGATGTTTACAATCCGGTAAGGCAGGCGAAGCGATTTTACCATCTCTTCCGCGTTTTTCAGCATCTGTTCGTGCCATTTCCAGGATTCCGAAGCGTCGCACAAAACAACCTGCTCGACTTTTCCGAACTGGTGTACACGGAAGATCCCTTTCGTGTCTTTGCCGTGCGCACCGGCCTCTTTACGAAAATTCACGCTGAAACCGGCGTACTTCAAGGGCAAATCCCCTTTCAGTATGGTTTCGTCCATGTGCATCGCTGTTATCGGGTGTTCCGACGTTGCGATCAGGTGAAGGTCCTCGTTTTCAACCTTGTACAGTACGCCCTGAAAATCCGAAATGTCTACAACGCCTTTGTACGCCCCCATTTTCATCAGGTACGGTGGAAGTACGAGCTGGAATTTCTTTTTAACCAGGGTGTCAATTGCGTACCGCATGAGGGACATTTCCAGGATTGCCAGTCTGCCCTTCAAAAAATAAAATCTTGCGCCGGAAATTTTTGCGGCGCGTTCCACGTCTATCAGGCCCAATTGCGAGCCAAGGTCTATGTGGTCCCTTATCTGGAATTTTTTCTTTTTCGTGCTGCCGTATTTCCTTACGACAATATTGCCTTCTTCACCAACGCCCGCAGGGACTGATTCGTGCAGGATGTTCGGCAATCTCATCAGGTTGTTCTGCACGTCAATTCTGATGTTTTCGATTTCCTGGTCGTAGGAGCGTATCGTCGAAGCGACGTTAACCATTTCCGCAATTTTCCTGTTCGCATCCTGGCCGGTGCGCTTCATTTCCGATATCTGGGCATTCACCAGGTTTCTCTTGTGCTTTAATTCGTCGGCCTGTTTTGTGAGTTCACGCAGCCGCGTATCGTCTTTGATTATTTTTTCCAGGATTTTTTGTTTGTCTGCGTCGTTCCGTTTTTTCAGGTCTTTCATTACAACTTCCGGGGTTTCGCGCACTAGTCTTATGTCTATCATGATATCACCTGGTTATTTCCGTTGTTTTAAAAATATCCAGAAGTTTTTTATTAGAAGGCTTTTCAAAATGTTTTCTTACGGGTTCCAGGATTTCAATCAGGGCTGTGGCGACCCCGTTTTTCAGGTCGGCAGGGTGGAGTTTTCCTTCAGCGTAGCATCTCTCCAGTTCCTGGTAGCTTCCGAAAGAAATGTCTCCCCCGAATTTTTTCGGCCTTTCTATCCCCAATTCCGTAATCCTGTTAAACACCAGGTATTTAGACATCTCCATCACCGGGTTTCCCTCCACCGTTTTTTCAGGGCAGTATGCGGATGTTATCTTTTCTATTATTTCCTCGGGCGAATCGTGCACGAATATGCTGCTTTTCGGGATCGACTTGGCCATCTTGCTGGATATCTCCTCCTCCACCTTTTCACTCTCCCCGAAGCCGCCCATTTTTTTCGGACCCTGCAAGCCCATTAGCAGGTGATGGTGGATAGCAACAGGCTTGTGCCATTTTAATTTCTCGGAAACTTCCCTGCTCAACAATGTCACTTTCCGCTGGTCCATGCCCAGCTGGCATATCTCCACATTCATATGAAACGGGTCCGCAGCCTGCATCGCCGGGTATAAAACCTGCGCAGTGTATTGCATTTCCTTTTGCTGGCGCCCCATTATCGCGCTGCAGCGAATCATGCGGTCTATCGTTGTTATCCTGGCTATCGCTATGACTTTTTTCCAATAATCCGGGTCTTTGACATGGTCGTTGGCCCACACGATCTCCGTTTTCTTTTCGTCCACACCGCACGCTTTCCACACTTCCACCAGGTAATGGCCGGCTTTCTGGATCTTCTCCAAATCGCCTCCAAGCTTGTTGTTTATCCACGCGTACCAGTCCGCAATGAAAAGCTTGAACTTTATTCCCGCGTCCATGAGAATCTGAAGCTGTATGGCCCTCATTAATCCCGAACCCAAGTGGGCATAACCCGAGACTTCAAACCCGTCGTAAGCCTTGGGGTGCGTGTTTGTTTCAAACAGGTTTCTGAGCTCATCTTCCGTGACTATTTCTTCGCCCACTTTGCGCACGAGGTCCATCCTGCTTTCAGTGTCCATTTCAATCCTCTCCGCAAGGGAAAGCTTTCCCTTACCGGTCTATCCCTTCTTTTATATCAATAACTTTCGGTTTAAGAAACTTTAATACATCGTCGACTTGCATTTCTATACCAAACGAAACGTCGCCGGAGCCGAAGTTGATTTTTTGGAAGTTGTTTACGGAAGAGTCGGAAATTACTGGCAGGCTTATGGAAAGCGGGCAGACTTCGCCCGGCTGCAACCTCAGCCGTTCTTTCAGCTCCTTGGCTTTCGCCAGCCGCAAGCCGTTGACTCCGAGCGCCTTTTCCAATTTGCGCAGGTCGAGCCGGTCGCGCCCGCACAGGAAGGCGGCGAAGAAACTGTGTTCATCCGTTACAATTATCGTTTTCCATATTTCCTCCGGGTCGCCGGCGAAAACTTTTTCCACGTCGCGGCTTGATATCATTGTTGTCTTTTCGTCCAATATTCTGAAACTTAAATTGTTCTTCTTCAGTCTCTCTACCAAAATTTGGAGGTTGGCGTTCATCGGATTACCCCAGGTAAGTCAGCTTTAATTGGCTTCTCAAACGCTTAAAAAAGTCTTTTTGGCCCGCCTCAAGCCTGCGCGCTATGGCTTTGGCAGATTTTGTGTACAACTTTCTTTTCCTTTTTTCCATGTATTTTGGCAGTTCTTTGCAAATCTTTTCCGCCGGTATTCCGGAGTTTGCCATTTTCCAGGTCTGCCTGATTATCCCCAGATTACCGAGTTTGTCTATTACGTCGGCGTCGTGTACGATCTTGGCTTCCATTGTACTTGCTTTCTTGTTCCCTTCATGGCACTCTATGCAATGGAGTATTTTCGATATTTTTTCCGGTTTCATGCGCAGCCTCCGCAGAAACTTTCCGGCTACGGCAACGCCGCGTTTGTCGTGGTTTTTATCCCCGTATACGAGGCCTGCGTTATGCAGCCATGACGCGGCTTCCACGATTTCCTTATCGGCATGCTCCTCTTTCAATATCGATCTGGCTATTTCTACAACCCTGAATAAGTGCCTGTTCCCCCTGGACTTGCCTACAAACGCGATATCCCAGTCTAAATGAACGGCGTATTTTCTTATTTTTCCCATCAATTCTTTCATTTTTAACGCACCTGCGAGTAAGGTATCCTGAAATGGCCCTCTATCTTGTTGGGTATGTGCGCGACGCTGGGCATCCTCCCCTCCACCGCAATGATGTGTTCCCTGTTTGCCCTTATGAAATCCATTACCGGCCCCTCGTACGCATCGTCTGTTTCCAGGAAGTCCATTCTGACAACATACCTCTGTGTTAGAGCAACATTTTGCAGGTCTTGTACTGAGTTGATCTTCAACCTCGGCGCGTTGGCATCGATTTCTACCCTGCCGGGTATTTTGTATTTGGGCCTTAACTGGGTTAAGTAGACGTCCTCGCCGGAAATCACGAATTCCAGGTCCACATCGCCGAACAGATTGTACAACGTTTGCAAATCCTGCTCAACCCGGTTGAGCGGCGTGTTCGATGTTCCGATGTGCAAGCCTGCCGACTCCGAGTAAGAGCCCCTGCCCAACACAGCGTCCTGCGGCGTTTCTGCGACGCTTAACCTCACACCGCCGGATTCCATGTGAATAACCCCGCCTTGGCCGGCGATTCTCTCCTGCATTATTACGCTAATTCCCGGGACGTGCGCAAGGCCTAAGTCTTCCCTGCTCTTTACCGCTTCTCTTGTGAAGTAACTCTGGATCACGGTTCGTATGGCACCGCCCGCTGTCCCGGCTTCGCACGGTACGGATTCGTACGTGCCTGAGAAATTTGACGCCCCGTCCTCACCATACATTGAAGAGCGCGCTATTAACGAAGAACCCAACCGGCCGGTTCTTTTGTTCGCGGGTTGCGAGTATTTCGATAAATCTATTGCACCGATCCTTTCCTCTATCTTTTGCCTTCTGTCCTCTTCCATGTGGAAAATATCTTCGGATATTAGCCCGGTTAAACCTTCTGCGTCAAGCATGTCGGAGACCCATAAACTGGACAAGACAAAACCTTTCGGAACTTTGTACCTGAGCCCGAGGGCTTCTTTTGCATCGTTCAATAATTTTATTCCTTTCCACTTCCCGCCAGCGAGGCCTGTGTAAAACGACGGGTCGTCCAGATCGAATACGTAGAAATCGCGCCTGCCTGCCCGCAGGCTTTTCCCCGTTTCCGTTTCCAGCCTTCGCACTTCTTCCCTGAATTTTTGCCTGTCTCCCAGCCCGCCTTCGTCCATCAATGACGCGATTGCGAGGCCTTTGGGGGAGGTTGCGCCTTTGATTTTTTCTACTGATTTAGAAATTTCTGACCCTGCATCGATTAATTTTACAGCCCTGTTTGCAGGCGCGCACACGCTGTCGTATACGTCGCCTTCAGGCCCGTTCCTTTTTAATTTCAACGGCAGCCAATTGTGGAACCTTATCAACGAATTGTACAATTTTCCGATTTCCGTGTTTGTAGTGAATTGCGCCCTCGTTATCTCGTCTACTGTTCTTAAATGGTGTTGAATATCTTCTTCTGAAATTCTCATATCAATGCCGTGTATTTTTTCCAGAACGTCCGCTGCTTGATCGATCTGAGTGTGATCCCTACCGATCAGCGAAGAGAGCCTCAGGCAAAATGATTTCCAGGCATCTGGCCCCAGCTTCTTCTTCATGGACGGCAATACAGTTTCCAAAGTATCCAGAGCGCCGGCTGTTAATGAATGCCCGTTCTGCTGGACAAAAGGATTTCTTTCGCCGCCGCCGCCGACCAAACCTTCTATGCAGTAAAAATCCGCGAGATTTTTCCAATTTACAACCACCCGGGCCGCGCTACTTTCCAGCCCCTCTTCCGCGCCGGAACCGGATAGAATATTATCTTCTACGTACGCCTCGGACAATAGCCTGTCCAATAATTGCTTCGAGAAAGACGGATGCGCTTCCATCTTTTCAAACACAACGCCCGCTGTAGAAACAGCCTCCGCGTCTTGTTCAAACTGGTCAGCAAAAGAGGTTCCCTTTTCTTCTGCACTTTTAAGAATTTTCTTGAATTTGGTTTTTCTGCCTGTTGCTGAGAATGGCACACTCAGGTACTCAAATCTCTTGAAAACGCCCTTCTCTAAACCGCCGATGCTAACCTTGAACTCGTCATTTTCCGCATCACCGAAAATGTTGCCCTCAGGAAGGGTTCTGGGCATAAAGGCCACCAGCATTTGTAATGCCTTTTGCCTCAGCCGAATCACCGTTCATTAATTTCACCCCTTAAAAAAATCAGGACAAATTTACCAGCCTCTGTCGTAATCGGCGCACTGTTCTCCGAGAACTCCACCAACCCCAGTCGTTTCAGGACTTTTGCGTTTAACTTCAGCGTGGATAACGGAATGTTCTGCTCCGACGAAAGCGAGGACAGAAAAGAGCTGACGCTGCCTGGGAAATTTTCATCCAATTCCGAAAGAATCAGAATCTGGTTTTTGTTTAAAGCGCGTGCTAATAATTTCTTTAACGCTTCTCTTTCCGGGTCCTGCAAACATATTGGATCGGCATCATGCCCACTCCCTGATCATTGTTGGGAAAAGCTTATAAACCGGCCGGTCATGTCCAACTGTCCAAAAACCTTATTAAGCCGTCATTTGCGCAACAATCTTTTTTCCCTGAAAAGCGTTTTCGAGGCCGCGATTGCTGCCAAGCCAAGAACGGTCAGCAGTACGCCGATCTGTTTCTGCGATTCCAGGAGCGGTCCGATGTTTTCCATTATCACGGTTGACACGGCAGAAACCAGTTCCGGGCTTCCCAGGTCGGCGCCGCCCTGCTCGACCAGCGCCGGCAGTGATGCGGCTCCTAAATACGCAAGAATAAACATGGGAAGGCCCACCAGTATGACGTTCATGCCCAGGGTCTTCAGTACGTTTTCCGGCGTCGAGATCACCATGACCATCAGGATCACGGACACGAGCGTTAAGGCTATAGAAATCACGAAAAGGTTGTTTACAATTGTGTCCAGTTCGCTGACCTTGATGTCGGTTTTCGGTATCCGCAGCTCGTTTACCTTTGACACCGCGTTTGGAAGTACGACGTTCCTGATGAAATAGTCCTTTCCTTTTTCGCCGATGCCGACGCACGAGGCTTTGTCCGCGTATTGCGCGCACAGGTTGTCCAGCACAAGAACTTCGCACTCTTGGTACGTCAGCGAGCCCTGTTTGTCGCAGGTCTGTTTCAGGGTGCCTGTAAACGTTTCCGAAGCCACCCCCTCCAAAATAGCGGTGATCGTGTTGCCGACGCCCGCCTGCTTTATCAGGAACGCGTTTATTGCCAGCGGCGCAAAGGTGAAGAAAATGAATGACAGGACGGCCAGGATTATCTTTTTTGGGATCTCTTTCGACGACAAATCTGAAGCCTCTTAATTAACATTCTTTAAATTTCGGGAAATATTAAGTGCGGCGGCCGGGATTTGAACCCGGGTTATGAGCTAACCCCTTTGCTTTTCTTTCCCTTAAGGCTTTCTTTCGAAAAGAAAGGCTTATTGGAAGGCTCGTGT
>JACOVS010000003.1 GCA_016177205.1 Candidatus Aenigmatarchaeota archaeon | reverse complement strand
CAGCCGGGTTTCTTTTGAACCCCAGGGCCTTTTCTTTGAAAAGAAAAGGGGCTGTTTTGAACCAGCGACCTCCGGGTCCCTCAAAGTTTTCCTCAAGGCCGTTTATTTTTCTTCTCCCTCAAGGATCTTCTTTTTTTAAAAAGAAGAGGCTTGTATGAGCCCGACGAGCACTCCAGGCTGCTCTACCCCGCTATCTGGAGTTTTTGGCTTTTACCAATGTAATAACACGACGGAACTTAAATACACCGGCTGATAAGCTTATATCTCATAGAATCTTACATTCTTACAGGGGAGATTATGAAGGAGCCTGAATTCACAAAAATGTCGTCCAAGGGGCAGGTTGTGATACCCTTGGGGATAAGGAAGGAGCTTGAATTAAAAGAAGGCACGCCTTTGGCCGTCGTAGCCAAGGACAACGCTATACTCTTGAAAAAGGTTGAAATGCCGGCTGTAAGGAACTGGGAAGAAGCCACGCGCCCTTTCAAGGGAGCCTCGAGGAGATCCCATTTTACGCAAGAGGATCTGGAAAAACTGATAGCAGATGCCCGGAAAAAATGACAAGCCGAAAGTTGTACTGGACACGAATGTGTGGCTTTCGGCCGTTTTTTGGCACGGAAAGCCGGAAGCCGTGGTAAAACTTGCCGAGGCAGGAAGCATACGAATTCTTGTAAGCAAACAGATATTGGAAGAGATTGTGAATATCCTACACAGGGAAGAGAAGAAATTTGGTAAATTCTTGAATGATTATGACAACTCCATTGAATCGCTGGTAAGGTGTATGCTGTCAATTGCAGAGTTGGTGGATGTGAATAAAGCTGTGAAATTTGTATTGGAGGATCCTGCTGACGATAAAATTCTGGAATGCGCCGCATCCGTAAAAGCGGATTATATCGTATCAGGCGACAACCATCTGCTAAAACTGGGTTCTTTCGAAGGCGTGGAGATCGTAACGCCAAAGGGGTTTTTGGAGAAGATCAGGCCGGATGGAGATGATCGCACATAGCATTAACGTTAGGCACCTGTAAAGCCAGCGATATCGGGTTCCATAAATTCTTCGTGATTAAAACAGACATACCGATCAATGCCTGGTTATCTCCACAATAATCTTGTCTTTTCCTTCGGGCTCAACCCTCACAATGCTTCCTTTTTTAAGGCCTAAAAATTTAGCCACATGTTTAGGAACCCTTACAACCAAGGAATTGCCTGCCACGCCAACTTTGCCTTTCGTTTCCAGCCCAAAAAGCCCAAGTTTTTTTGCTTTTTGCTCGATATCTTCGGCCGTCTTCTCGTCGAACCACTCTTCGCCGCACTTATTACACCGATAGCCGGGGTAGTAACCTATGGACACGCCATAGGGCTTTACCTCCAGTTTTACCCTTTCAGCCTCACCGCCGCAAACACATTTCATTTCGCCTTCACCCTGTAATAATAGGAAACTAAAGTTTCCTATTTTAACCTGAATATCGTAATTACCCTGTAAACGCCTTCTGATTTAACATATACGACTTCGATCCCGTACATGCGGGCATGCAAGCTGCCTTTGCTATCAGGCCCGAATTTCACGCCCTTCAGCAGTATTTCCCTGACATCATACTTTGAAACACCCCGTTCAAGCATTTGTTCCAAGGCGTGCTTTGTAAACTGAAGCTCCAAGGAATTACCCGTAATTACTTGTAATTTTTCAGTATATAAATTTATCGTACTGTTCTATTTAAAACTTAAAGAGTCTGAAAGGCCCAATTTAGTTGAAAGGGGTGATAACGTATCGGATTAACGTTGGGCATCGACGAGGCTGGGAGTAGGCGGCAAGTCTTTGGATTTCTGCCTCCCGAAAGGCGCTGTCGTCGGTCCTTTGGTCGTATGCGGAGCGGTTTTTGAAGAGGGCGATCTGCCGAAGCTGAAAGAGCTGGGCGTAAAAGACTCTAAGCAGCTCTCGCCGGCCAGGCGCGAACACCTGAAGGGGCGGATAGAGCGATTGGCCAAACTTGTAGTGCTGGCAAAGCTCGAGCCTTGGGAGATCGATAAAAAGCGCGGCGACGGCGTAAATTTGAACAGGCTGGAGACGCTGAAGTTTATAGAGATCATAAACGCGGCCTTCCGCGGGCTTAAAATTGACAGGGTGGTTATCGACGTGCCGGACCCCAATCTGGCCAAATTCCGTTTGATGCTAACCAACCTGATAAAGCGGGAAGGCTTGGAAATAATCGCGGAACATTACGCAGACTCAAAGTATCTTGAATGTTCGGCCGCGTCCGTGCTGGCAAAAGTTGCGAGAGACGAGGAGATTGAAACGCTTAAAACTCAATACGGCGATTTCGGCTCCGGCTATCCTTCGGACGCCAAATGCGCCAGGTGGCTGGAGAGTTATGTGAACGGGGGAAAACGACTGCCTAAAATAGTGCGGATGAGCTGGGAAACGGTTTCCGACATTTTTTTAAAACACAGGCAATCCGGCCTGAAGGACTTTGGAAGGAAGAAAAAATGAAAAAGGATTTTTACGGAACGTTGAAAGGAATTTTGCGGATGATAAGGCCCTTCAACTGCCTCGGTTCCGCGGCGATAATTCCGGCGGCTTTCCTGGTATCGTCCAGCGTCCAGGCTCTGATAACTTCGATCAATACGGTCGCCACTGTTTCGCTGGCCGCGTTCCTGATGTGCGCGGCCGGCAACTCGCTGAATGACTATTACGACTTGCGCGTGGACAGGATAAACAGGCCCTCAAGGCCCCTGGCGTCTGGCGCTGTAAAAAAAAGCCATGCGATTCTTGTAGGGATAATTTTCAACCTGGTAGGGCTTTACCTTTTCTACACCGTCTCCGTAATTGTTTTCGCCATTTCATTGTCCATCCTGGCGTTGATGACGGTCTACAACAAATACTCAAAGAGGCTGGGCCTTGTCGGCAATGTTATCGTATCTTTCATGATTTTCGAGGCTGCAATAATCGGCGGTATTGTTGCCGGAGGCGTTTACGGCGCAGTTTATTTTGCCGCTTCGGCCTTTTTCATAAACCTCTCGCGGGAACTGGTCAAGGCCGTAGAAGATATGAAAGGCGACAAGACCGTTGCGAAGGCCTCCTTCCCTCTCAGGTACGGAATTAAAAAAACCTCCGCGCTCGCATCGGTTTCCGCATTGGCCGGGGCGGCTTTCATGGTTTACCTGCAGAAATTTTACAGCCCGTTATACCTGGTCCTTATCATGCCAGCCGTTTACGGCGTCTCAAAGGCCGTGATCCCTGCCGGGAAGCTGGACGCAAAAAGGGCGGGAATAATATCAAAGAACATAAAAACCAGCGGCACCATAGGTATTCTAGCAGCGCTTGTCGCAGGCATTTTCAGGTGAAATCGTGTTCAAAAGTCTGGGAAAAAGGATGAAAAAATACCTTGGGCGGTCCATAAAATACCTCAACGATAAAACCCTGATCAAAGCCGCGGAATATTCCACGAAGGGCGGAAAGTACATGCGCCCGCTGATAACGGTAATCGCGGCGAGGAGCGTTGGCGGAAGGTTGAAGGACGCGCTTAACGCCGCGGCGTCGCTTGAGCTCCTGCACAACACGTCCCTTATACATGACGACATAATGGACGGCTCCAGCATGAGGCGCGGAAGGCTGTCGCTTCACAGGAAATGGGGAAAGAATGTGGCGATAACCGTGGGCGACGCGAATTATGCGCTCGCTTTTTACAACCTTTCCCGGAATAAGAATCCGAACGCAATGAGGGTTGTCCAGGAGCTTTCCAAGTACACGATGAGGATTTGCGCGGGCCAGCTCATGGACCTGCGTTCTTCGAAGAACGGCTCGATGAGAAATTACAAAAAGACGATTCTTTTGAAAACCGCCAAGGGTTTTGAAGTTGCGACCAAAATAGGGGCGATCATAGGCGGCGGCGACAAGGCGCACGTGCGCATGCTTGCCGAATACGGCAAAAACCTGGGCATGGCCTTCCAGATAAAGGACGACATACTGGACATCGCGGGCAGCGAAAAAAAGGTGGGAAAAAGCCTTATGAACGACATAAGAGAGGGCAAGAAAACCCTGCCGCTGATCTACGCCCTGAAAAAATCCGGCAGGAAGAAGGAATTGAAGAGGCTGTTGAAGCAGGAAACAATCGGCGAGAAAGAAGCCCGGGAAATAATTGACATAGTCAGGGGTTGCGGGGCTGTCGAGTACGCTTACAGGGCAGCGGAAAAATACGTCCAAAAAGCTGTTGACAGCATCGGGAACTTGCCCGGGTCTGTGGAAAAACAACTGCTGGTCAGGCTGGCGGGCTACGCCGTTTCAAGGGGGAAATGAGGTCAGATTTTTTCTTTTCCCGCTTTCTTCACCGCCTGCGCAAGGGCTTTCAGTTTGTTTTCAGAATTTCCGGTTTCAATCGCTGTTCCGACGTGTATGCCGTCAGCGCCGGCCTTGATTGTTGAGTAAGCCTGCTCCGGCGTCTTAACGCCGCCTGCGTAAAAGTAAGGCACGGTAAGCACGCTTTTCACTGCTGCGATCAGTTCCAACGGCGCAGGCTCAGGCGCTCCAGACCCGGAGTCTGTAATAATTAACCTTGCGCCCATGTACTCGCCTGCCAGTGCAGTCGCAGCCGCGAGATCGGGCCTGCTTCTCGGGACCAGGTTCGCGTTGCTTATCCACCCGACCGTCATGCCGGGCTCAAGTATCACATAGCCTGTTGGTATGGATTCGAGGCCGGCTTTTTTAGCCTCGCCTGCGCCCATTATTTGCACGGTCGAGTTCCAATAAACATCCCTTGCGTTTATCAGCGTCATGAAATAAACCGCATCCGCGTATTTGCTGTAGGTGAATATGTTGCCCGGGAAAAGGACAACAGGCAGGGAGGAGTTTTCCTTCAGGGCCTTGACAAGTTCGTCCAGGCTCTGCCCCTGCGCTCCGATTGAGCCTCCGACCAGGATTATGTCAGCGCCCGCTTCTTCCGCAGCGCGCGCGATCTTTCCGGGTTGCTCTATAGCGCGCTTCGCAGGGTCCAGAAGGCTGAGGAGCAACGCCCCTTCTTTTTCTATTTTGTCGCTGATGTAATTTTCAACTTTTCCGGATTTCATGCTATCAAGCAATACTTGTGGGGATTGCAATTAAAAAGCATACGTTGACCAATGCTTAATAAATCACTGAAAATATGTATTCTTTGATATTGCGATGACCGACGAGCAAAAAGGCGTTTTTCTGGCGTTATTGACAGGGCTGGCCGCGGGATTTGTTTCAAAATACGCCGGCAGCGCGTCAGGCCTGGTAGCCGGCGTTATCATCGGCTACGCGCTTAATTTGCTGCAGAAAAAGATGTTCGGCGAAAAAAAACAGGGCTGGCCCGCGGGCAATGTAATGATGCCTTATATTTTTACGTGGCTAATAACGTGGATATTCCTGGTTAACGTTTAGGGTGGAAAGGGACTTGCAAATCACCCTGATTTTCAAACATCTGGGTGATGATAAATGATACAAAATCAAGTGATTTGGTATGGAACGGCATTACGTATCTGAAATAAGCCCGTCAATGGACGGTAATACGGTCAATGTTTACGGCTGGGTCGAATCTATTCGCGATCTCGGAAGTTTAAAATTCATCGTTTTGCGCGACATGAGCGGCGCCATCCAAGTGGTTGTGAAGAAGGGCGCGGTCAGCGAAGAAACGGCAAAAACGATAGACTCGTTGTCGCGCGAGTATGCTGTAAAAGTGAGAGCGCTGGTTAAAAAGAGCGAAAAAGCGCCCGACGGTTGCGAATTGCTGCCAAAGGACGTTGAAATCGTCTCAATTTCCGAAACGAATTTCCCCACAGACATAACCGACAAGACCAAGTCGCATCTCGACACAAGATTGGACTGGCGTCCTCTCGACCTGAGAAACACAAAAAACGCGGCGACCTTTCGTTTGCAGTCAAAGATTGTAAACGCTTTCCACGATTTTTTCCAGAGCAACAATTTCGTGCATACGTTCACGCCCTCGATAATGGGCAACCCCGCCGAAAGCGGCTCGGAAGTTTTCCCTGTGGTTTACTTTAACAAGCAGGCTTTTCTGCGCCAGGACCCCCAATTGCACAGGCAATTAACAATAGCCGGCGGCTTCGACAAAGTTTATGAGATAGGCCCTAGCTGGCGCGCCGAACTGAGCCACACGGTGAAGCATCTGTGCGAGCACCGCACATGCGCGGCGGAAATAGGTTTTATAGAAAACGAGTACGACGTGATAAAACTTGAGGAGTCCATGGTCGTCCACATTTTCAAAAAATTGTCCGAGACTGCCAAAAACGAGCTGGAAACGCTGGGCGTCAGGATCAGCGTCCCGAAAGCGCCCTTTCCCATATTAGAGTTCCCGGAAATTTATGGCATACTGGAAGTTATGGGTAAAAAATTGAAGCACGGCGACGATCTGGACACGGAATCCGAAAAATTGCTCGCCAGGTATGTGATGGAAAAATACGGCTCGGAGTTTTTCTTTGTCAACAAGATCCCGTTCTCGATAAAGCCGTTCTACGTAATGCGCGACGATGAAACGGAGTTTGCGCGCAGCGTGGACCTGTATTACAAGGAAATGGAGATGTCTTCTGGCGGGCAGCGCGAACACAGGCACGAAAATCTGATGAAGAACATAAAAGATAAGAAGCTCGACGCCGCAGGCTTGGAGTGGTTTACTAAATTTTTCAAATTTGGAATTCCACCCCATGGTGGTTTTTCCATAGGGATAGAAAGATTGACGAAACAAATCGCCGGCATCGAGAATGTTCGTGAGGCTGTGTTATTCCCAAGGGATCCTGAGAGACTCGTGCCGTGATAGCATTATCGGAACACCATTACCGTAATACTTTATCAGGCACGTTATGGAGAATTATTAATTTTTAATTTTATCCCCACGCGACCCGGAAAGGCTGGTTCCTTAAAAATGTTATTTAATACTGATTCGTTTCAATCCAGCTTTATCAAATGCCGCATCTGAACTTATTATCGCATCATTTGCTGCAAAAGCAGCGTGAAAAGCGTCAAAGGTGGAAAGCCCGTGCCTGGAAATGAAAACGGCGGCCTGCAACGCTATTACCCTGTCGTTCTCCGTTAACTTGCAAATCTCTACAATTTTAGAAACCATTTCTTCGGCGTTTAACCCCAGATTGCGTCCGACCATTACGGTTTCGGCTATCGTTATTATTGATGTCCAAATTGTTCCTCTGTGCGCGTTTAACGTTTTTTCTGCCGGCTCTTTCAGCCAGTCTCCAGGCTTCAGCAGGGCGAGCAAAAAATCGGCATCGGCGTACGGCACAGTCATCGCCTGGATTTTTTATTAAGTTTTTGCAGCCGTTCCCAGTTGCCTGCGGCCTCCTTATACGCTTCTTCTTCGGCAATTTTCTTTAGATCCTCCAATTTTAAGTGGTTGGGTATCTTCTTGCCCATCGCAGCCAGTTCTTTCAAAGGGTCTTTGGAAACGGGAATCAAAACGATTTCCCGCGGCATTACAACTACATGAAACTTACGGCCTAATTTATCGGTCGCTTCTTTGCCTATAGTTATTCTTCCTCTTTCGTCGCAAACTGCTACCTCCGGCATATTATCACGATAATAATTATGGAGTGGGCAAATATATAAATATATGGGTAATAAACTGATATTTACCCACACATCAGGAAAAATACGAGACCATGTTCCTGAACAGCTTTATCCCGTCCGGTTCCACGTCATCAACGCCGGCGCCAATTTCCCTCTTCATTCTTGTGTAATGCGGGTGGTTTGTAATG
The DNA here is from genome assembly GCA_016177205.1 of Candidatus Aenigmatarchaeota archaeon. Lineage (GTDB taxonomy): Archaea > Aenigmatarchaeota > Aenigmatarchaeia > JACPZZ01 > JACPZZ01 > JACPZZ01. Next base: position 7,592 of record JACOVS010000003.1, on the reverse strand, counting down.
CTGTTGAAAGCCTCGAAATGCGGCATTGTCCCGAATATCCTTCCTGTTTTGTCGCATGCGCCCGCAATCGCATCAACGGACCCGTTCGGATTTTCAGGGAATTTCGTAGCCGTGTTTCCCTGCGCATCAACGTATTGCATGGCCACCTGCCCGTTGCTATGCAGCCTTTGAAGCGTTGGATCGTCCTTTGTTGTGAATTTCCCTTCCCCGTGCCTTACCGGTAGGTAGAGTGCGCCAAGCCCCTTGGTGAAAACGCATCTCGAATCCGGGTCAGCTTTAAGCCGCACCCACCCGTCATAGAAAAATCCCGCGTCGTTGTACGTGAGCGTTAAATCGCGCCGCGCTCCATCATTGAAAACGCCCATTTTCACAAGTATCTGGAATCCGTTGCACACGCCGTATGTGAGCGTGTCCCTGTCGAAAAATCTTCGCATTTCATCGCCGGCTTCCCCGAGCCTTTTAGCTGTCGCTACGCCCGCGCCCAGGTCATCGCCGTCGGAAAATCCGCCGCAAATGGCGAGCATCTGGTAATCGCCAAGATCCACGTCGCCGTCAACCAGTTCGTATAAAGTTGCGATTCTCGCTGTTGCGCCCGCCGCGCGCAGGGAATAATCCAGCTCTTTCTCGGTGTTAAGCCCGTTGCCTGTTAGTATAAGCGCATTAGGTTTCATCAATTCCACCCGAACCTGCTTTGCCACGAATCTTTCAGCTCGTAAATGCTTGCGGTAATTACGGCGCGTTTGTCCAGGCCCCGGACATAAAATCCGTCTTCCTGCAAGACCGAGCCTATGCGCGCGTACGCGCTTGGGCCCATTGTTTTTTCAAATTCTTCCGCTTTAAGCGGGTCAATTGTCACAACAAACCTGCTCGCCGATTCCGAGAAAAGCGCCTTGTAATTTTTGTCAACGTTTTGCGCAGGAAGTGTTGAAAGGTCTATATCCATCCCATACCCGCCCGCGAAAGCCGTTTCCGCCAACGCCACGCCCAAACCGCCCTGCGACACGTCGTGAATGGATGCGACTAACCCTCTTTTAGTGGCATCGCTTAATGATTTGTACAAAACTTTCGCAGACTTTGCGTCAACAACAGGGACGCTGTCGCCGACTGCTCCGCGAGACGCGTAAAATTCAGAGCCGCCCATCTCGTCCTTGGTCAGGCCCAGGACGTACACCGCATCGCCCGGCCTTTTCGCATCCATTGACACGAAATTCCTTACGTCTTCCATTTTCGCCATCGCCGACATAAGCACAGTGGGCAGCCCGGATATTTTCTGCCGTTTGCCTTCCTGGTCTGTGTAGGACGTGTCTATCGTCATGCTGTCCTTTCCGGAAATGCAGGGCGTTTCATATTCCACGCAATAATCGCGCAACGCCATGTTTGCCCTTACAAGCTGGGCCATTTTATGCTTGTCCTCGAGCGGGGAAGGCCAGCAGAAATTGTCGTTGAAAACTATCCGCTCCATGTCGCCGCCCACAGCTATCACGCCGCGTATCGCTTCGTCAATAGCATTTGCGGTCATGTGGTACGTGTCAATCTGCCCGTACAACGGATTTATCCCGTGCGAAAGTATTACGCCTTCGTTTGAATCCAGGAACGGTCTTAATACGGCAGCGTCCGCAGGGCCGTCATTGTCAGCGCCGACAAACGGCTTTCCAACAGACCCGCCCTGCACCTCATGGTCAAACCGCCTGACCATCCTCTCCTTGCTCGCGATGTTCGGCCTTGCCAGCATCTCGTTCAATTCTTCTGTCAAGTCTGAATTGTCGGCTATGGAAGGGTCGTCGCCGTGGATTATTCCCTGCCACTCGGCTTCCAGCCCCATTCTCGGCACGCCGTTGTGCAGGAATTCCATGTCCAGGTGGGCAACAACGTCATCCCAGTAGGCGCGCCCGTAAGTCGCGTGAAATTTTCCGCTGTCCGTGAACTTGCCGACAACCGCCGATTCGACCCTGTATTTTTTGGAAAGTTCAAGAAACTCGTCCAGTTTTTCCGGTTTAACAGCAGTTGTCATCCTTTCCTGCGACTCGGAAATTAAAATTTCCCACGGCTGCATCCCTTCGTATTTCAACGGGACACGGTCAAGGTATATTTCGCAGCCGCCCGATATTTGCGCCAGTTCGCCTATCGACGACGACAAACCGCCCGCGCCGTTGTCCGTGATCGCCTCGAACAGGCCAAGGTTGCGTGCTTTGATTAAAAAATCGTACGCGCGTTTCTGCACAATCGGGTCGCCGATCTGCACAGCGGAAGAAGGCGATTTTTCATGCAACATGCCTGAGGAAAACGTCGCCCCGTGTATGCCGTCTTTGCCGACGCGCCCGCCTACCATTACAGCAAGGTAGCCCGGTCCAATAATTTTTTCTTCTGTTTTTCTGCCGTTTATCTCGGCAGGCATCACGCCCACAGAACCGCAGAAAACTAAAGGCTTTCCCAAAAAACTGTCGTGGAAAAACACCGAGCCGTTGACCGTCGGTATTCCCGTTTTGTTGCCGGCGTGTTCGATCCCTTTGAAAACGCCTTTCCTTACGCGGTCGGGGTGCAATATCGTAGACGGCAGGTAGCCGGCGTAATCAGGATTTCCGAAACATAAAACATCCGTTGACGCGATTAATTCCGCCCCGATTCCTGCGCCCATTATGTCGCGGTGGCAGCCGTTAACGCCTGTGAGCGCGCCGGCGTACCCGTCTTTGGCGCTCGGGCTGTTGTGCGTTTCGACCTTCATCAGCATGTTCCACATGTCGTTGAATTTCACAATGCCCGCGTTGTCCTTGAATACGGAAACCAGCAGGTCCTTCCATTTGTTTGTCTTCGAAATCGCTTCTGTCGAGCCTTTTATGAAAGTTTTAAACAGGCTGTCAATATCAATAGTCTGGCCAGTCTTCCTGTCCACATAGTGCACGGCGGCATTGAAAATTTTGTGTTTGCAGTGCTCGCTCCACGTCTGCGCCAGCACTTCCAACTCTACATCAGTAGGCATCGGACCAAGGCCGAACGTTTTCCTTTCCTGTGCAAAATCAGGCCTTCGGTATTCGCTGCCTATGGCGTGCATTTCCCTGAGGTTCAGTGAAAGCTCGCCCTTTGTGCTTATTTCCATAAGCGCATCGTCGCCGACATTAAGGTCCACATAGCCGACGCCTACGTTGTTGGGCGCAATCATTACGGGCAAGGTGTGCAGACCTGTTTTCCTGTCCCATGTGCGGTAATCGCGGATTTGCACGTCCTCAATCAGCGGGTTCGCGAGCATCGCGACCGCAGCTTTCCTCAACTCTTCCTCTGTCCCGCCCTTTACAAAATATTGCGCTGATGTGTGGGCGTTCCCTTCGCCAACCTCCCTGTCAAGAACTGTTTCAGCAATCTCTTTTGCGGTGCGGCCCTGCGTGTCGGTTACGCCCGGTTTTCTTGAAACCTCAACCATGAAATCGAAATCGCCCGGGCTGATTTGCTCGTTTACCGCGGAGAATTCCGTGACAGGGTCTGTTAATTCCGCCTGGAGTTTTTTTACGTCGTCCTCGGAAAGCCCGAAATCAAAGGTTATTTTTCGCGCGCTGCGGACATTTCCGGTTTTCACGCCGCGTTCGCCGAAGTCCTGCTTCACCACGGTTGCTGAAGCGTCTATGAATTCCGGTTTGGTAGCGATTTGCAAGGTGTTCGGTTTGGTGTCAGCCATGGGGCTCAACTATAGTAAATCTGTAAGGGATTTAAGCCTTGACAGCTTAGTTTTTCCAGGCGCTCGCATGGCATACCAACGTTCCGGGTTGCATAGGTTATACGACCAGACTGAAAGGCCTATGCGCGCTGTTGGCATGATGTCAGGATCCGGGACCAACGTAATCAAAACAATAGAGCGCCAAAGAAAACTTGCGGAAGAAAGGGGAAAAGCGCCTTACGAAGTTGTTATGATTTTTACGGATAACAAAGGCAGCAACGCGCAGCGAATAGCCGAGGATTTTTCTTTGCCCTGGGAATGTGATGACATTATGGATTTTTACGCGGAAAGAGGGCACGTCAACAAGCGCGATTTAAGTTTGCGTCCCGCTTATTTCGAGCGCGTTATAAGAAAACTGGAGCCGTACAGGCCGGATGTGGTTGTTCTTGGCGGTTTCATGAGCGTAGTCACAGAACCTTTACTGTCAGCGTGGTTAGGCGTCAACGTCCATCCTGCAGACCTTTCGGTTGTTGATAACGGAAAAAGAAAATACACCGGTGATAACGCCGTACGCGACCAGATACTTGCGGGTGAAAAAGAGCTGCGTTCAAGCACGCATTTGGTAAGGCCGCACGTTGATTACGGCGAAATTCTGCTGGTGTCAGCACCGCTTCCCACGGACTTGGAACGGGCTGCGATTGAACTTGCGAACGCGGGTGAGTTGAACATTGATTTGGATCCGGGAAAATTCGATTTGGAATTCCTGAGAAAACCGGGCAACAGGAAAATAGCCAGGATGTTCGCGGACAGGCACCAGGGCTGGCTGAAAGCTGCCGGCGATTGGGTTATTTTGCCGCAAACGGTTGAATGGATGGCCGACGGACGCTTCGCACTTGGCAAAGGCGGTGTTTATCTGGACAGCGTCCCGATACCAGCAGGTTACAGATTAACTTAAATAATTTGCCCGCATTCTTAATCTTGGTGTTACGATGCCGGTATACGCTGTTGACTTTTCTAAAGAGCCGTTAAGCCCGCTCACGGCCATATCACCGCTGGACGGAAGGTACTGGGGTCGCGTTAACAGGATGTCAAACCGCTTTTCCGAGGCTGCGTGGATGCGCGCGCGCGTGCACGTGGAGGCGGAATATCTGGTTGCGTCGGCGGACGAAGGCGTTTTGAGGCCTTTGTCGGGCCGGGAAAGGGATTTCCTGGGAAACCTTTACAAAAATTTCTCATTGGCTGACGCAACTGAAATTAAAAAAATAGAACGCGAGCGCGCGAAGCGCCACGACATAAAAGCCATAGAATATTGGATGGGCGATCGCTTCCGTGGAACTTCGCTGGAGGACCTTGTACCGAAAATTCATTTAGGCCTTACTTCGGAAGACGTGGACAACATCGCGATACACTACCTGCTGAAGCTGGGGATAATGGAAGATTATTTGCCGACAGCCGTCGGAGTCGTCGAAGGCCTGCGCGGTATAGTAACGAACAACAGATCACTGGTAATCCTTGGCAGGACGCACGGCAAACGCGCGGACACAACATCCCTTGGCAAGGAAATGGCCTTCTTCCTTGAAAGGGCCGGAACTGCAGCGGGCAATGTTGCATACCGCGCTGGCAATCTCGGCGGCAAAGTAAGCGGCCCGGTCGGAACGTACAACCCGCTGAAAGCGACATACCCGGGCCATGATTGGATGAGATTCGCAGGCAATTTGGTAGAAAAGTTCGGCCTTAATCCGAAATATGTTACAACCCAGATAGCCTCGCATGACGACGTGGCCGGATTGTTCCGCGATGTCGCGGGCGTTAACGATGTCATGGAAGATTTGTCGCAGAATTTATGGCTGTATTCCGCACTGGATTTAATTTATCTCGCCGCAGGGGACAGAGGGATAAGTTCCATAATGGCGCACAAGAGGAATCCTGAAGAGTTCGAAAACGCCGAAGGCAACCTGCAAACCTCCTCCGCGCTGTTGAATTTCATGGCGTCGAAGCTGACAAAATCAAGGCTGCAGAGGGATTTGTCCGGGTCAACGGTCAGGAGGAATTACGGCGTCGCGCTCGGCCATGCCGTATTAGCGAACCAAAACGTTTCCGAAGGCTTGAAACTGGTAAGGGTTGACAGGGAAGCCGCGACAGCGGACATAAAGGCGCACCCTGAGATTTTAGGCACGAACATGCAAACCATTTTACGTGCTGCAGGAAAGGAAGGCGCGTACGAAAGCCTTCAGGAAATGACAAGGGGTAAAGCTGTTACAGAACAGCAAATGGAGAGGTGGGCCGCAGAGCTTGACGTAGACGAAGAGACTAGAATGAGAATCGGGTCTTTGGACGTCATGGATTTCGGAGAAGCCGAACGCGTCGCTGATATGGCGCTGGATTCTTCCAGAAAAGCCTTGAACAGGATCAGGAAAAAAATAAAGCAATCAGTTTAAATCTTTGAACGGGTTAGTAAATCTATGACCGGCCTGCCCCTGATTAAACAGGGAAAAGTAAGGGACGTTTACGACGCGGGTGCGGGAAGGCTTGTTTTGGACTCCACGGACAGGATTTCCGCGTTTGATATCGTGCTTGCGGACACAATACCCCGCAAGGGCGAAATTCTCAATGCCATATCCGCCTGCCATTTGAAAATGGCGGATAACAGCGGTATACCAACACATTACATTTCGATGGTGCCGGCGAAACGAACTGCCATGTTTGTTTACAGGCTTGATATGATACCCGTCGAGGTAATAGTCCGCGCACGTTTGTACGGTTCGGCATGGCAAAGGTACAGGGAAGGCAGTTTTGCCTTGCCGAATGGCACAGAACCTCGAAAGGGCGCGCAGTTCCCGCAGCCTATGGTGGAATTCACCACAAAACTGGAAGCGAGCGACAGGCCCGTAACCAGGGACGAAATTTTGCGCAACGGCTGGATGACAGCTGATGAAATTTCCTATGTCATTGGCACCGCTTTGGACGTTCACCGGCTTGTATCCGTGAACGCGGCTAAAGGAAAAATAATAGTAGCGGACCAGAAATTTGAATTCGGCAGGAATCCTGAATTGGCGGGCGTGCCGGTTCTTGGCGACGAAGCCGGAACACCGGACTCGTCAAGATTTTGGGACGAGGAGCTGTATGCGGAAAATTACGCTGCCGGCAGGGACCAGCCGAGCTTTGACAAGCAATACGTGCGTGATTTTCTTTTGCGTGAAAGGGGCTGGGATAAAGAGAGGCCAAAAGCCGGGACAAGGTTGACAGAACCTATACTTACTCCTGAAGTGGTATCGCAGACAACGGAACGTTACATGGAAGCGAGAAGAAGGATAATGGCGAGTGCTGGTGATTCCAAATGAATCCTATGGCAGCGCTTGTTATGGGGTCGGATTCGGATTTAGCTGACGCAGTCGTTATTGAGGAGAAGCTTGCCGGCTTTAAAGTTCCGGTGGCGCGCCAGATTTTCTCCGCGCACAGGAATGCGGAAGACGTTGTTGGAATGGTCCGCGCTTTTGACCAGCAATTTTCGCCGTTGGTTTACGTATCCGTTGTCGGAAAGAAGCCTGACCTCGGCCCTGTAATTGCCGGCAGCACAGACAATGCGGTTGTTATGTACGTTAAAAAAACAGAACCTGAAGCTTTCTATCAGCATCATTTGATGTCAGCGCTCGACGCGCCGCCCGGCGTATCTTACGCTGTTTTCTCCGACCCTGCCAATGCCGCGCTGTACGTTGCGAAAATTATAGGGCTTCAGGATCCCAACGTGAGGGAGGAGGTTAGGGCGTATCGTGAGGCTAGGGCTGCAAAAAATATCGCTGCCAACCAAAAATACAGCCTGATGCCTCTTGCTGATGTCAAAGACGTCATTGGGAAAAAGAAATAAATTTTGAAATCAAATTTTCAAAACAGTCTGGCCTTTTGCCAGGTCTATTACTTTCTTTACATCACCGGAGAAGACTTTGCT
>JACOVS010000037.1 GCA_016177205.1 Candidatus Aenigmatarchaeota archaeon | reverse complement strand
GTTCCGTTCCAACTGTTGTTTAACGCTTTGGTAGTTGTAGATCTCGCAGTTAAATACTACAACGATCGAACCGTCCTCGTTGTAGATCGGTTGTTTGCCGCCTGCGACGTCGATGATGCTCAACCGCCTGTTGCCCAGAGAAACGTTTTTGTCTGTATGATAACCTTCGTCGTCCGGTCCGCGATATGCGATTATATCGCACATCTTTTTAACCAGATTTTTATCCTCTAAGCCTACGAATCCTGCGATGCCGCACATTTATTTGCCCCTCGTTTTTTGTATCTTCTCTGTTATGTAATCGCTGTACATCTTTCCCACCTGCTCCCATGTGAAAGTCTTGAATCCTCTTGATCCTTTCGCAAGCGCCTTTAACAGTCTCTTGTCACCCATCAATGTTTTAATTCCCTCCCTCAGGTCACCTGTTAAATATGCTGTTTTCTTGTGTTTCAGTGCGTAGTTCAGTTTGCCTCTTATTCCGAGTATCGGCTTTCCCGCCTTCAGGTATTCGTACATTTTTAGCGTGCTGTCCGCGTCCATGGTTAAAACCAAAACGTCCGCCGCCTTCAGGTAGCGTGGTAAGTTGTCGTTTCTCACTTTCCCTACCATGTGAACGTTACTGGCTGGGTGGGTCTTAAACTCTTTGTCCCGCTCTCCGATAAGGTACAGGTCGCAATCAAGGTTTTTGACAGCTTCTACCAGCCTGTCAACGCGCTTGTTGTACGAGATCGTTCCGGCGTAAAGGAGCTTGAACCTTCCTATTAATTTAACAGGCTTTTTTTTCGGGAAATTGCTGTTTATGCCCTGCGGGAAGAATTTTATTGCCTTCCCCCACCGCCTCGCCTTCGCAACCCTGTACATGCTTTGCGTCGTTACTATGTCCGTGTTCATCACTGTAAATTTTTCAAGCAGCGAAACCAGGGTTCTGTTGTACTTCTTCGGCATTATGTCCGAGTAATCGTCGGCCCAGTCGTGAACTATCGGGACCTTGATCATTCCTAGTTTTTTCAGCAACGCGGGGAAAAATCCTATTATGCCGGCGGAAATTACAACGTCGGGCTTGAATTTTCTGTAGCGAGAATAAAAATTCTTCCAGTCTCTTTTTAGTACGTGGTCGATTTTATGGCCGTTCCTCTCCAGCAACAGGGGCATGCGGTCCCACCTGTAAGGGCTGTACTCGGAATATTTTGTGTTGTGGGCTATTACCTGCATTCTCATAAAGAGAAAAATGGTGTTTAAAATATAAAGGGTTAGACAAATTTCCTGTACCAATCAATGGTTCTTCTCAGGCCGTCGTCCATGCCCGTCTTTGGCGCCCATCCGAGCTTATTTTTTATCCTGCCGATGTCGGCCCGCAGCGCTTTGAGGTCTCCCGGCCTGCCCTCCTTGTGCGCCTTGTCCGATTTGGATTTTGTAAGGCGTATGATCCTGTCCGCCAAGTCATTAATTGATGTTTCCTTTCCTGTCCCTATATTGAACGTTTCCCCCTCGGATTTTTTCAAATTTTCAATGACCATCCTGTACGCATCAACCGCATCAGCCACATACATAAAGTCCCTGGTCTGGCTTCCGCCGCCTTCTATGGTCAGAGGTTTTCCTGTTAGCGCGTTCTGTATGAACGCCGGTATCACCGCCGAATATCCCCACAGGTTCTGGTTCCCGCCGTAAGTGTTAAAATTCCTTATTACGGTAATAGGGTATCTGTACCACTCCCACAGGGACATGCAGTGCTTCTCGCACGCAAGTTTCGTAACAGCGTACGTACTGGTCGGGTTCAACGGGTGCGACTCGTCCATTGGGACGTATTTCGGATTTCCGTAGACTTCCGGGGACGAAGCGTATATCAGAGCGGGCTGCGTTTTCGACGCCAGGGCGTTCTGCGCAAGCTTGAATGTTCCCAGTTCGTTGTTGTTAAAATATTTCCACGGGTCGTCTATGGACTCCGGTATTGAAACGGATGCCGCGAGATGGATTATTGCATCCGGGCCGATTTCGTCTATTTTCTTTTTATCAAGGCTGGAGTAATCAATTCTCAGGAGGCTGAACTTTTTGTCCTTCTCCTCGGATTTGATGAACGGGTCCTTGGACAAAAAACTTCTGGAAAAATCGTCAACGCCGATTACTTTTTCAACCTTCCCGGACTTGGCCAGGACATCCACAAGGTGAACGCCGTAGAGTCCTGCCGCGCCTGTTACTATTAACCTCATGGCCCGGACTCCCATTTTATCTGCCTTCTGATGCCCTCCTCCTTGGAGATCTTTGGAGACCAGCCGAAAACCTTTCCGGCCTTGCTCGTGTCGCTTATGTACACCTTCTGAT
>JACOVS010000034.1 GCA_016177205.1 Candidatus Aenigmatarchaeota archaeon | reverse complement strand
TCCAGGCCTTTTATCCCGTCTTTTATATCACCGACGTTTTCCTTCATTATCGCGTATATCATGGAGGCATAAGTGCTAACGTTGTATGTCGGCGGTTCAACAAAGGATGGGAATACAAAAATCCTTTCCTTTGACAAAAATTCCCCTGCGGGCGGTTGCTGGTTACAAGTTAACAAGTTGAAATTAAAACCGTTCTGTTTCAGGAGCGAGGCCATGTTGACGCCATCTTTACCGCCGGATGCGCTGATTATGTTTACTGATGCGAAATCCGGGGCGCTTCTTGAAGACAAATATTCCTTGTAATTCGCCACACTTACAGCGTTGCCGCCGTATTTTTTTGCGAATATGCCTGCCACGTTGAAGGCGTTGCCGCTGCCTAGGAAAAGGTTTTTGTTATCGCGTTTTATCGGAAGTTCCGGATAATTCCAGTTTTCCAGGCTGTCTAGCGTTTTGATTACGTAATAATCCAGCGTTTCAAACGTCATAGCTGATTATTACGTACTCTGGGCTTAAATATCCTACCTTATCCTACCTTTCCAAAACAAAAAATTTCTTGTGCTCTTCGCCGTCCGGGAATTTCGCTATGAGCATACGGTCCTGCGGACGGGCGTAAACCCCGATGGGGTTTAACGTTTCGGCCAGCGCTATGGCATCGTGCAGTTTTCTGTCATTCTCAGAATAGATTTCCATAATAACCTCGCCCTTCTTTACGGTGTCGCCGATTTTTTTCCTTAATAAAATTCCGGAGCCTTTGTCCTTTGGCGTGCCGGCCTCGCGGGCGATTTTTACAATATCATGGTTTGCTATCCACCATATTGTTCCGTCGGTCTTGCTGCGTATTTCCGCGACATGCGAGCCTATTCCGATACCGTCGGGCTTTATTTTCGGGTCTCCGCCCTGCGCCTCGATTATTTGGCGCAACTTACGCTCTGCGCTACCGCTTTTCAAAAGCTTGTACGCAAGATCCTTGCCGTTTTTTTCGCCGGCAAGTTCCAGCAATGAACCCGCGATGTTTACAACTTTTTCAACGAGGTCCGGCGGCGCCGCTAAGTTGGATATGGCGCTCAGCGCTTCGCGGGCCTCCAGCGCCGGCCCAACGGCATGGCCGATGGGCTGCTCGCCAAACGTCAGTACGCAGTTAACGACTATGCCCATTTGTTTGCCAAGCTCGATAAAATCTTTGGCCAGTGTGTGCGCTTCCCCGATTGTTTTTAACTTTGCCCCGCGGCCTGTTGGCATGTCGATAACAACATGCGTAGCTCCGACAGCTTTTTTCTTTGACATTACCGATGGCAACAATAAGGGATCGATTGAAAGCGGGTATTCGACTTGTATGAATGCGTCGTCGGCTGGCGCCAAGTCAACAGCGCCGCCCCATGCCATGCAACCGTTCGTTTTCTCCACTGTCCGCAAAATTTCGCCGGCCCCAAGATTAACAGGGCACAGGCATTCAACCCGGTCTGCGGTTCCGGCCGCGCTCGTTATAGCACGGGAGCTTGTTTTCGGTATTGTGTAGCCTGCTGCGGCGATGATAGGGACGACAAGCATGGTTGTTTTATCGCCGGGAACGCCGCCCAAACTATGCTTATCTACGATTATCTTTTCTTTTATCCCCAGCGCCTTGCCGGTTTCTGCCATCGACGTCGACAGCGCGACGGTCTCGTCCATAGACATTCCCCGGAAATGCAGAGCCGAAACGAATGCGGTGAGTTCTATGTCAGAAAGTTTTCTATCTACCGTATCCTTTACTATTGCGAACATTTCCTGTTTGCTGAGCCGCGCGCCATTCATTTTTTTGGTTATAAATTCCAGGGAGCGCGGGGCGCCGGCCGGATAAACATCAATTATGTCCGCGGTTTTTATCATTGAGCTGCTTTCAACCTCTTTGTAAACCCCTATCTCTCCCCTGTTGACCCAGCTCTTGGAAATATCAACTATGCAAACGGCTTCGCGGCCCTTGTTCGAGACTTTAACGCGGTCTGTTGAATGGACACCCAACTCCGCGGCATCCTGCGGATTAAGCATTACTACAAAGACGCTTCCGGATTCTATCCCTGTCAGTTTTGCTTTTAGCCTCATGCCAAACTCCTTTTTGTTTTCGATTTCATATTCATACCGGTTTCACGCGCCCCCAATGTTCCAAAGCCTTTCTTAGCTCCGCGTGATTCTTGGAATACTCTGATAGAGAAACATTTTCCATGACGGATTCTACCGCCTGCAGCAACGCCGCCGCCCCGGCTCTTGTCCCGCCTGGATGGCCGTGTACGCCGCCGCCGGCCTGTATTACGATATCGCGGCCCATGATCTTCATCACATCGGGAACCAGCCCGGGATGCAGGCCGCCCGATGATGTCGGAAGAACGGGTTTTGTGTTTTCCCAGTTCTGGTTAAGGATCTTTTTTGACTTCTTGCTGGTTATTTTGTCCTGTACGGCCTTCACCTCGCCTCTGGGCGAAACAAGCTTGCCCACCACTGTTCCTATGTGAAGCTGGTCCACGCCGACCAGGCGCGACATGGTTGACAACGCCAGCATTGAAATTCCGTGCAGCGGGTTGCGGTCCATCGCGGCGTGCATGGCGCGGTGCATGTGCATGGCCAATCCAAGGTCTTCACATTCCCTGCGCAGCGTTTGGACAGCGGCCCAGCCGACCGTTAACGCGTCGACCATCACGTACTCGCCGCCGTGTTTTTTTACAAATCGGGCGCGCCGCAACATTTCCTCGGTTTCAGCGCTTACATTCACCAGATAAGATTTTATTTCGCCCGTTTCTTTCTCAGCCCTGTCGCGCATTCCGAAGCTTTTTTCCACCCTCCTTTCAAATTTGTTGAAACTCTGGGACGACAAATTCTCATCATCTTTCAAAAGATCCAGGCCGCCGACCCAGGCTTCGTAACCTGTTCTCGCATGCTCTTCGGACGTCATTCCGACCTTCGGCTTCGGGACGGTCGCTGTTAACGGGCGGCCGTAAACGCGGAACATTTTTCTTATGCCTTTTATCCCGAATTGCGGGCCCATGAAAGACTTTAATATTTTCCGGGGCCAGGCTACGTCCTCTAACCGCAAACCGCTAACAGCCTTCATCCCGAAAATGTTGCCGGCTATCGATGATAAAATCTGCGGCATGTTGCCCGGTTCAAAAAGACCGGCCGGGTAGGCGATCTTTACAAAACCTCCACGTGTTTCAAAGGCCTTTGCGCCCAGGCGTACGATCCTTTCGTCCCTAAGGCTTACATCGGTCCAGGTCCCGTTGCTGCTCTCCGATGCGACGCGCCCGGAAGCTTCGCGCATGGAAATCCCTTTTGCGGGCGTTATGCGGAACAAACAGACCAGCTCGCTGTTCAGGGGCCTGTAACCCGGGTGGACGAAGTCGGCGTAACCCATGAAATACCATTCTCCTTGACTTCAAATTAACTTTTGCAGCAGCCTGTAAACGTTCTGCGGCGGCATTATACCCGACTCTGTTATTATCCCAGTGATGCGCCGGGCCGATACAACGTCGAAGGCGGGATTCCTTATCTTCACGCCTTCCAGCCTACGGTTTGTTATTTCTTTTGCCGGCCTTTCTTCGATAGGCTCGAGAAAGCCTTTCGCTGTTTCGGGGTCGATTTTGTGCGTGCCCGCCGCAACATAAAACGGTTTTTTCTGCTCCTCCGCTATTAATGCAATTATGGAGGATCCCACCTTGTTCACGACATCGCCGGTTGATGTTATGGCGTCGGCGCCTATAATCACCAGGTCGCATTTTTTCATGAACGTGCGCGCCGCCGAATCTACTATTAAAGTTACGGGTATGCGCATTTTCGCCAGCTGTTTTGCCGTGACCAGCCCCTGGTTCATCGGGCGCGTTTCCGTGCACACGACTCCGAACTTCTTACCAACGGATTTTGCGCGGCGGAATATTTCCATGACCGTGTTGGAATGGCAATGGGTAAACACGACCGCGCCGTCGGGTATCCTTCTTGCCCCGATCTCGCCGATTTTGTATATTGTGGATTCTATATTCCTTGAGAATTCCCCGACCTCGCGTTGCAGGGTATTCCTTATGTCGCTTACGTCCTTGCAGCGCCGCAGGTTAGCCATGACGAAACTTATCGAATTCCTCAGCGCCGGCTCCGTGGGGCGGGCTGACGACACAAGTTCGGATTTCGATTTCAATACCCCAAGAAAATCCCTTTTGTTTTCAGATTTTATCCCGGACGCGTAGAGGCTCAAAGCCCTCAGGCCCGCGAGCGCAACATTTTTAGCGCCCTGGATCTCCAGGCCTTTTATTTTTTTGACCAGCCGGCCCGCGTTCATGGTATTAATTATCCGGCCCGGAATAAAGCTA
>JACOVS010000033.1 GCA_016177205.1 Candidatus Aenigmatarchaeota archaeon | reverse complement strand
TGTACATAGTCGGGACTAAAAAATCCATTCTTGAAGACGAAAAGGAAAAGGGCACATAACACTTACACAAAATTTTGGTGAATGACTGCGAAAATCCGTCGTTTGTGACGGCTGCGTCTAAAGCGATTAAACAGGGCTTTTACATGCACATTTGTCAAAGCGGTAGGATGGTGGTTATTTTCAAAGGCAAAGTATTCGAGCTTTCAGAACAAGACAATGAAAAAATCGAAGCGGCTAGAAGGTATGGAACATCAATCGGGATTTTAAAAGTCCAGATGGGTTTTGAGTATCTTTTACATAATCCGTACGGTTAAGAATCGCTTAATTCCTGTTTTTAACAGCTAGCTCCCACCCCCCTCTGGACGGGACCCACACCGCGGCCGCAGACGAAACAAAAAACTCGGGGCCCATAAAGTCGTACATTTCCTCGGTTAATTCTTTGGCTGTCCTGCCTTCCATTCTGCGGGTTTTTACAGCTTCGGACACGGCTTGGAATTTGGGCGCTTCCGGCTCCGCGCCCTCGCCGGTGCAAGTCGACAAGTAAGCCATAGAACCTCTGGTCAGATCGACGTCTGCCGCAAGAGTCGGCGATTTTTCGTTTTCTGCCGTGACAATCCCCAAAGCCGAGCAGCCCATATAACCGGCGTTGAACATGAACACATCGACCATCCCCGCTATTCTGGGTGTGTTGTAACGGTCGCCCACTTTCCCTTCGTGCCCCCATCGCCTGAGAGCCCTGCTCACATTATTATCCGCGGTGTTATTGGCGTCGCGCCTTCTTACATAATCCTTGAATACAGAGCCCGTTTGTTTCCCGCTGCCAACCACACCCATCCTGCCAGAAGCACTGGTCATTATAGCGTTGTAAACGAGCCACGAAGTCTCCGCCTTTTGTTCAGGAGTCATATCACCATAAGGTTCAACAGATACGAGACTACCGCGCACAACGGCTATTTTCGACACGCCAGGCGCAGTGCGGTCCGAAAGTCCGTAAAGAAGGACAGGATTACACTTATTTGTAGAACCAACACCGACTACGCACCCGGTGTAAGACATGAATTTACTAGGACTGTCGAAAATTTAAACCGCACGCTTTTTCTAAAAAGCTTATAAAGACCGGCAAAATAACAGAATGGTATAGTATTTAAATCATTGCGAACAAACCCATGTGATCGGTATGCAAATAGCGCGGATAAAACTATCCAGCACGGACATGTCGCAGCTTGATGCGATATGCAAGGAAATAAAAATGATCGCCGAGAAAACCGGCGTATCAATAGCCGGGCCGATACCACTCCCAACCAAGAAACTCCGCGTCAGTGTTCTGAAAACACCGTGCGGCGACGGAACCGGGCACGGCAACGCGACATGGGACAAGTGGGAAATGCGCGTCCACAAAAGAATCGTTGATATCGGCGCAAACGAGCGCGCTTTAAGGCAGATCATGCGCGTAAACATACCGGAAAACGTGCAGATTGAGATAGAATTGAAGGAGTAATTGAGTTGAGGAGGGAAGGACAATGATGATACCAATCCGCTGCCTTTAGCTGCGGAAAGCCCGTGGGCCATTTGTGGGAAAAATACAGCGAGCGCGTCAAGAGCGGCGAAAAAATCGCGAAAGTGCTTGACGATTTGGGCCTAGAAAGATATTGCTGCAGGGCCATGTTCATGTCGCACGTTGATATGATCAAAGACATCGCGCGTTTCAAACGTTAACGCAGCTCTTTCAGGTGCTTACGCAAAATTTTCTTCCCAAGCGCCAGCTCTTTCACACCCCTGTTGGTCGCGACGTAATACTTCCTGGCCGGGCCGCCCCCCTTGCCGGAAAACGCCTTTTTTATATAGCCGCCCGTTTCCAGTTTGTATAGAACAGAATAGACCGTTACCATGTTCGCTTTTAAGCCCTTCAATCGCCTGGTAAGGTCGTAGGCGTATCGTGGCGTCCTAAGATTCTTCAACACGTGCTGCCACAGGTTGTCCACAGTAAGGGATTTTCGCAGCCTTTCCGACGGTCTCATACTATTATACCGCCATAAAATAGTTAAATACGTGCAAGAACAACTATGATACATGGGAAAGGTCAGGATCGCAATCGCGGGCGTCGGTAATTGCGCTTCATCGCTGGTTCAGGGGTTATCATACTACAAGAACGTCGGCAACAACGACGGGGCCGTGCCGGGATTGATGCACAACGTGCTGGGCGGCTATAAAATATCGGACATCGAAATCGTAGCCGCATTTGACATCGACGCGAGAAAGGTTAACAAGGATGTAAGCGAGGCGATTTTCGCCGAACCGAACTGCACCAAGATATTTGCTGACGTTCCGCACCTCGGCGTCAGGGTTGAAAAAGGCCCTGTCCTGGACGGCGTCGCAGAGCATATGGAAGGGAATGGCAGGAGTTCGTTCATAGTATCCGGAGAAAAGGAAGCTGATGTTGTCGAGATTTTAAAAAAATCCAGGACCGATATTCTAGTTAATTACATGCCTGTCGGCTCGGAAAGGGCGGCAAAATTTTACGCACAGGCCGCTACTGACGCAGGATGCGGTTTTGTCAATTGCATGCCTGTTTTCATCGCGTCGAACAGCGAATGGGCCAACAAGTTCATCAAAGCTGGTCTACCAATAGTCGGCGATGACGTAAAGAGCCAACTGGGAGCGACGATAGTCAACCGTGTGCTTGCGAAACTGTTCGAAGACCGCGGCGTGAAAATAGACAGGATGTACCAATTGAATGTGGGCGGCAACGCCGATTTTAAAAATATGCTCGATCGCGCGAGATTAAAAAGCAAGAAAATATCCAAAACAGAATCCGTGCAATCAAACATTCCAAAAAGGCTTGAAGACGATAATATCCACATAGGGCCCAGCGATTACGTGCCGTGGTTGAACGACAACAAGATCGCGTTCATCCGCATCGAGGGCCGCAATTTCGGCGACATTCCTTTGGAACTTGAGCTTCGTTTATCCGTCGAAGACTCGCCAAACTCCGCGGGCGTCGTTATAGATGCTATACGCTGCTGCAAGATCGCTCTGGACAGAAAAATATCCGGCCCCCTGACAGCCGCGTCGGCCTATTTCTGCAAGCATCCTGCCCAGCAATTCCCGGATGACGTCGCAAGAACGATGCTGGAAGAGTTCGTATCGGCCGGGCTTGAAAAGCCGGTTATCGTGTAAGTTCAGCATATACCTAGGCCGTATAAAAGGCCCTGTATTTTAAGGTCACGCCTGGCTGCGCGAGCCAGGCTTTTCGCTTCCCTTTTCTTGGCAGCGTAACCGGCTTCCGGCGAGTCCCCTTCCACAATAAAAGCGAAGTCGCCGATTTCCCTGAGGAATGCGAACTGAAGGCCGTCACCGGTGTAAAATGCGCCCGTAGTCCAGGCCCCCTTTTTGTTGTCAAGGCCCGGTTCTGCCATGTGTTGCGCATGGCCGGTTGCTAATCCCTTGTACGGGCCCCATGCGTACACAGGCTCCATCGTATCCGTATTTATGACAGCCAGGGCTTTTACCCAGCCCTTGCCTTTCAGGGATTCTTCGGTGTATGGAAATTTCATCATACAACCCCATTGGAACGGCAAACTTAAATACGCGACCCCATAAAAGTTACATTTATGAAGAAAAATGTTACAAATAGAACACTACACGCAAGGGTCAGGTTGTACATAGAAAACCACCCGTTTGTCTCAAACATGCTGGCCGCCGGCATCGTAAATTATTCCGCGCTGGCCAGGAAAATGCAGAAGGAAATCGGCGGCAGTGTTGAAACGATTAAAGTCGCGATCGCCCGCGAAAGCAGGAACGCCGTCAAGTTTCGCGGCTATGACGAAAGCCGCGTTGTGGAGCTTCTAAAAAAATCAAGGATAAGCATCCAGGACAAGACAGCTGTCGTGATATCGGAAAATAAATTAAACATCCCGAGATTGATAGCAAGCGAGATAACTGAAAATAATGTCTACATTGTTGACCAGACGAAACTGGACATAACCGAAGCAAAGCATGTAAAAATCTCCAAAGACCTTGTCGCCCTGATAATAAACAGCCCTGAAAAGATAGAGCACACGCCGGGCGTAATTGCGTTCTTAACGCAGTTCTTCGCTTCAAAAGGCGTGAATATCAGGGAATTGATTTCGTGCTACACGGACACGGTAATTGTTCTGGACCAAAAAAACGGCGCAAAGGTTTTTTCCCTGTTGCAGGAATTTTTAAAGTAGGTGGCCCGCTTTCGTGCGCTTGGTTTCCATGTACCGCGAGTTGTGCTCGTTTGGTTGCGTTACCAGCGGCCTTCTTTCCACGTCTATGCCGGACCTCTCCAACATAACCATTTTATCCGGGTTGTTTGTCAGAAGCGTTATTTTGGTCAGGCCGAAGAATTTGAGTATCTCAGCGGCCGCGGAATAATCCCTTTCATCATAGCCGAATCCCAGGTGTTCGTTCGTTTCCGCAATATCCATACCCTTGTCCTGCAGCTCGTACGCCCTTAGCTTGTTCAACAGGCCTATGCCCCTGCCCTCCTGGTCCAGGTATATCAGAACGCCCGCATTCGAGCCTATAAGCTCCAGCGATTTCCTTAACTGGGCGTTGCAATCGCATCTCATGGAGTTGAACGTGTCGCCTGTGAGGCATTTGGAATGAATCCTGACCAAGGCTCTTTTATCCTTCACATCCCCGCTTACAAGCGCCACGTGCTCCTTGCCGCCCTCCCTGAATCCGTGTATTGCGAATTTGCCGTATTTTGTGGGGAGCGAGGCGTTTGCAACCAGCTCTATCATAACAATCATTTGTTCCTACAGGTTTTCAATTTCTTCCACCAGTTTTATCGCGGCTATCAAAGCACGCTCGGCGTATTCTTCCGCCCGCTCCTCGGCCTGCTCCCATGTTGCGCCCGGTCCTATTATTCCCAACGCCACAGGTTTGTTGAATTCTGTTGAAAGGTCGGCTAATTTTGCCGCAATTGCAAAGCCTATGACCTCGTCGTGCTTCGTACCGCCCTTGATTATCGCGCCCAATGCGATCACGGCATCGATGTCGTTTCTCTCAAGGAGTTTCTTGACCATTATAGGCATGTCGAAAGAGCCGGGAACTTTTACGGCTTTTACAACATTGATTCCCAGTTTCCCGGCTTTTTTAATCGCGTGGGCTTCCATCACAGAGGTTATTTCGCTGTTAAATTCCCCGGTCACCATTCCAACGTTCATTTTTTAACCTCGATGGGCCCGGCGTCCTGGCGGCCCTGCCTTTTTCCCGTGCCCGCGTTCTTTGTCAGTTCTTCGGGCTTTGCGACAAGCAAGTAGGCGTTGCGCGCGTGCTTCGTAACACGGTCTACGCAAATATCGTAAAGTTCCTTTTCATCGTTCGTCTCGACTTCGTGAACGAAAACGCTTAGTATGTGCTTGTTCGCCATCAGCTGCGCGTTCATTATTCCGATGTTGGCCTCGTGCGCGCATGTTTCATCAAGCCTGTGCGGACCAACCATGGCAATCGCAAGACAAATGTCGCATCCGCCGTCAAGAAGTTTTTTGCACGCAACGGCAAGGTCTTTCATTCCGGGCACAGTGACGCGCGTTATCCCGACATCGTTGCATTTCTTTAGCTCTTCAACCGCGAAATAACCCATGTCAACGCGCGCAAACGTAGTGTCAACAACGCCTATCCTGTAGGTCACAGAATCCATTGTATTGTTACCAATAAATAGCTTATTACTCGTTTTTAAGTAGTATCCTCACTGTCGAGCCGTCATTGAGCCTGAGCCTCTTTCGCAAAAAATGGGAAGAAATCACCTCCACAACGTCGGCTGGATGGTGCGTCCGTTCGATAACCAGGACGGCCGCATCAACGCCGTTGACCGTGGCGTTGTAGCAGTTGGCGCCTCCGTATGTTCTTTTTGCGTCGCTGAATCCTTCTATCCGCACCGCTGGCAAACTTTCTATCTGTGCCTTCGCCTCGATGTCGCGTTCCGTTTCCAGTTTAACGTTCAAAGTGCCGGGATACGGGTCAAACCCCAGCTTTTGTATAAACTGTTTTTTGTACCCGGGCATGCCGACGTAATAGCCGCCCTCGCCCAGGCCCGAAAAAACCTTTCCTTCTATGGTAATTTTTTTTGCCGCGGTTTCGAAAACAGGCCGCAGGTTTCTGTACACATCCCTCAGCCCTTCCAGGGCCTTCTGCGTTAACCTGACGGATTGCCCGTGCCTGTCAATCTTCCTTTCGATCAGTTTGTTGTTCTCAAGCTCTATGAGTTTTCGCGACGCGGTCTGCTGCGACATTCCGCATTCGGAAGCCAGCTCAACAGTGTTGGTCCGGACAAATTTTTCGTGCGCGCCCTTTTTCACAAGGCTGTAGATCAGATTTTCCATGATTATTATCAGGGGCGCTAATTTTTAAGCCCTGGAAAGGTATTATAAATACCAGGCTTCAATGACACATCCCAGACTAGGATTGGAAATTGTCGTACTCGTTCTCTTACTCGTTCCGAGCTTTGCCGGCGCGTCATATATAACTAAGATAAGCCTGACGCTGGAAAAACCGGTGTACTCCGCCAGCGAACAGGTCGTGCTTTTCGGCTCTGTCTACCAATCGAACCTGACAGCCAATGACACATCGTACCAGCCTGTCGCAAACGCAAGTGTAAACATAACAATTTACGACAATTCAACAGGCACGGTAAAGAGAAATTATACAATCAACGCTAGCGCGCATGGAGTTTTCAAGTCCAACAGTTCGGATGCGCTGACAGAACAGACTGTGACAGCGCCGGGCGAAACAGGATCTTATTATCTTGAAGCGTCTTACAGCGACCCGGACAGCGT
>JACOVS010000032.1 GCA_016177205.1 Candidatus Aenigmatarchaeota archaeon | reverse complement strand
CTTCGCCAACCCTTCAAAGGCGTACCAGCGCCAGCATTTGCAGCAGCACGGCCCGCCCTCATCGGACATTTGCACAGCCTCATCGTATATTTTCTGCTGTTCCAAAGTTAATATAATGCTTTTCTGGTGATCCAAAAGTTCTTTTGCCAGGGATGCAGAGATGTCATAGGGGTCAGAGGGTATCTTTTCTATACCCGAATATTTTTTCAATCCTTCAACCTGCTCCGCATATCTGTGAAAGTCCATGGCCGAGCAGCACGAGCCCTGGAGATGTTCGTCATCTTGTTTATTGTCTATGTAATCGGAGGTTGCGCAAAGGTTTGTGCCTGCGCTGCTCAAGACGGCAAATTTGGATTCCAGGCCGTCCGGCGCTTTATCTGTGTTTTTACCTGTGTTAATAACAACCGAAAACAGCGCGCCTAACACAAGAAAAGCGAGAAGGGCGGGCAGAACGCTTTTGTGTTTTAGGCGATTTTTCATAACAGTATTTGATATCACCGCTTAAAAACCTATTTAAATGCCACCGGCTTATCTCTATGAGTGATTTGGCAAATCATTTGATTGTCAAGTTTAATAAGTTAATAATGTACAAAATCAAAGTGATTCGATGCAGGAAGTCCTATTGATACCGCGGGCAGATTACTTGTCAGCAGGCGTACATATAGGGATGCGACAGCGGACAGAAGACATGCGCGAGTTCATATTCAAGATACGTTCCGACGGGATGGCGGTTCTGGACATAAAGAAGCTGGACGAAAGGATAAGAATCGCGTCAAAATTTATTGCCCCAAAGGATAACATTCTGGTGGTTTCAAGGCGCGGCGTCGGAGCAAAGGCTGCGCAAAAGTTTGCGGAGCTCGTAGGAGGCCGCGCGATAACGGGGCGTTTTTACCCGGGTACGCTAACAAACCCGGCTTACGACAGGTTTTTCCAACCGGACGTTGTTGTGGTAATGGACCCTTTGGTTGACTCGCAAGCCGTTACAGAGGCTGTTGATGAAAGAGTTCCTGTAATCGCGCTGTGCGACACGTTTAACGAAACGAAGAATCTTGACCTTGTGCTTCCAACGAACAACAAGGGTAAGCGCGCAATAGCGCTGATTTTCTGGCTCCTGACAAGGGAGACAATGAAACTAAAGGGATTGATAAAGGCTGACGAGGAATTCACAGCGAAAATCGAGGACTTTGAAGGCGTTGAAAGCTACGAGGACAAGGCCCAAGAGGAACGGAAGAACGAGCGCAAGGAGAAGCCGAAAAGGAAGCAGAGCAGGCGGTAAAACTTTTTCTGGGTAACGCCAAAATACGCTTAAATCTTTTACCGCGGTTGATTACCCATGCAACAGCTTGTTATGCAGCCGGCTGGTTATCCGGTATTAGGAGGGTACAGGCGCGCACGCCACGTTATCGATTATTCTATTGCGCTTACAAGAACCGGCAAAAACTATTACGATTCCAAATCGTCAATCCCGGCAGGCTACAGGATGTCCACAGCAGCCGAAGAATTGGCAATTCAACTTGGCCTGGAAAAAGCCGGCCAGGACCCCAGACAAGTTGAGGCGTTCAACGACATTTTGGCAATAAACAACAACGATTGGCACGCCTGGCAGTGGACAGAAACAGGTCTGTGCGTCCCTGAGGGCAGGGATCCGAACAAATATCAAACAGACAGTCATGGAAGAAAGTACTGGGCCAGGATCGTTCTTATCGGAAACGAAAGGGTCGGCGAAATTATCGTTCCACAGGGCGGTGGCCGTGTTATTGTCGAATGGGACGAGGTTTTCGGGTTGCCTAAAACCACAGAAGACATAACCTGGCCCCACACGCCGTACACAACCCACTTCTGGTTTGATGAAAATCCTATAAAGGACAGTACATCCGGCCCCAGTGAAGCTGCTGTCGGGCGCAGGGCTTGCTGGTTCCCGGACGGGGGCGGGTGGTGCTTCGCAGTCGACGCATCCTACGGACGCCGGCTTGCGGGCCCGGATGCCGGCTTCCGCCAGGTTTGCGGTTCACTGCCGGAAAATAAGCTTTTTTACCTTTTTTGAGAATATATTATTCTACAGGCTCATTTCTTAGTCATGGATAAAGACTTTTTACGCGGGCTTGCGAGGAAGTACGCGCTGCAGAACGCGGTGTTTTTCGGCGGCAAAGCCAATGCGGGCGCGGTTATAGGCAAGATAATCGCGGAAAATCCCGAATCAAAAGGCGCCATAAACGAGATACAGCAGATAGCGAAGGAAGAGGCTGAAAAGATAAACAGGCTTTCCGCGGAAGAGCAAAAAAAAGAGCTGTCAGTTACGGACCCATCGCTTTTGGAAAAAAGCGAAAAGAAACAGCGCAAAGGCCTACCGGAGTTGATAAACGCGGTGCGCGGTTCTGTTGTCACGAGATTCCCGCCGGAGCCGAACGGATATCCGCATCTGGGTCACGCGAAAGCTGCTATAATTGACGAAGGCTACGCGAGGATGTACGACGGGAAATTTGTTTTACGTTTCGACGACACGAACCCGGCGAAAGAAAAGAAAGAATACTACGAGGCCATTAAAAGAGGGCTGGACTGGCTCGGAATAAAAGCCGATAAAATAAAAAACACGTCCGACGACACGGATAAACTTTACCTGTACGCAGAAAAACTTATCGGCGACGGCAACGCATACGTGTGTTTCTGTAAAATAGAGGAGATGAGAAAAAACCGCTCCGAAGGAAAAGAGTGCGATTGCCGTTCCGCGGACGTGAAACAAACCAAGGAAAACTGGAAGCTTATGCATTCCAAGTTCTTGCCGAACGAAGCCACGCTGCGATTAAAAACCAACATGCAGAACGTCAACACGGCTGTTCGGGATCCCACGTTGTTCAGGATAATCGATGATGCGCACCCGATACAGGGGAAAAAATACCGCGTCTGGCCGACTTACGATTTTTCCGTTGCCGTAGAAGACCATATAGACGGCGTGACGCACGCAATGCGGACCAAAGAGTACGAGTTGAGGGACGAACTGTATTTCCTTTTGATAAAGCTGCTAAATCTTAACAAACCGGAACTGATAGAATTTTCACGGCTTGAAATGGAAAATTCGCCCTTATCGAAACGTAAAATAAATCCGTTGATAGAGCGGAAACTGGTCAGCGGATGGGACGATCCCAGGTTGCCGACGTTAGCCGGTTTGCGAAGGCGCGGGATATTGCCGGAAGCGATAAGAGAATTTATCCTGTCATTGGGAGTCGCAAAATCGGAAGCGGTTGTCCAGCTTGAGGCCATGGAAAGCGTAAACAGGAAGATGATCGACCCGGCCGCGAATAGGTATTATTTTGTCGCCGACCCGATTCGCGTTGAGATAAAAGGCGCGCCCGATAAAATCGTAACAGACGCCACGCTGTACCCGGGCAGGCCTGAAATCAAAAGGTACGAATTGAGCGGCAAAAACCTGTTCGTTTACATTTCCGGTGAAGACGCAAAAGATTTGCGCAAAGACGATAATGTACGCTTAATGCATTTGTTCAACGTCAAGATAACAAAAATCGGCGAGAAATACATCGAAGGTGATTACGCCGGCAATGACAAGAGCGCCAAGAAACTGCACTGGGTGCCGGTCAATTCACCAAGGGCGATTTTACACATATTCGGGCCAGTTTTCATTAACGATGAGTTTAACAAAAACAGCCTAACAGTCAAAGAAGGCATGTTAGAGCCTTACGGCCAGACCATCAACGAAGGCGAACGCGTGCAGTTTGAAAGAATGGGCTACGCGATACTCGAAGATAAAAAAACGATGAAGTTTAATTTGATACATAAATGAGATCTACACCCTGTTCAACGTAGGACCGGTTTGCCCGCTGTACCTTGAATTGTATGGCGACCCGGTTTCCGGATAAAGCTCCTCGAAAAACATCCTGCAAGCCCGCATCCCAGCCCTTACCATCCTTGTTTCGCTGGAAAAAATTTCAAGCACGACGCTGTGGTCCGAGCCCGGCCAGTGATAAGGAGCGTTCATGTGCACGTAAGCTGAATTGAATACCGAACCTACTTGCGGTGTTGCCAAAGGCATGAGCATGTTAACCGGCACAACCCAGCCGCCGGACATCTCATCTATCACCCCAACACGGTTTGTTCCCATTCTCACAACTTCCCTTGTTGACGCCAGGTAGAATTTGCCCGGCTCAAGCGCATACCCGCGGGTTATGTCAACGGGCTCGAAGCATTTTCCGCTGTCCTTTGCCGGGTTCATCGGCCTGCCGTTATACCGTAAGATCGTGGGGTGGAATGTGAGATAAATCGCGTCGTCCCTTATTTCCGGTTTTCCCGAAACGGCTATTTCACCCTTTCTTACGCTTTCCCGGATTTCATTGTTTGTCAGGCGCCTGGACGGCTCCACAACTAGCTGCAGCATCGAATGTTTTTTGGGAAGTTCCACGCAGGTTCCATAAGTCTGCAGCACCAAAGGCACTTTACCTGCGAATTCGCCGGCCCTGTCCAGCCTATCGTCAGAAAATTGCACACCCAGCCCGTTTCTTGCCGCGCTGCTTCTTGTAGTTATGCCAATCCTGACGCCTCTTTTTGTTTTCACAGTTTCCGCGGTTTGCGCGTAATAAATCTCATTCGGCTCAAGGATCCAAAGCCCGCTTGATTCCGCGGCTGGGACAGCGAACCTGGAAACAAATTTGTCGAACGGCAACCGGCCGGGCTCTTCCAATTTTTCTATCATTTTTCTGGCAGTTCCCCTATGGGCCAGTTTATCGACCTCCTGCTGGTGCGAAAGCCATGCTTGCGAGTCGCTCCTGTACAGCCTGTCTCCGATACGCAGGTCTATAGAGGCCGGGCCTATTTTGCCTAGTGGTTCAACCCCCAATAAGCCCCTTTGTAAATAGTCCCTGATGCCCATGTCGGACAGCATAGAGACCAAATGCCAGGAAACCTTTTTATATCCATAGGTTTCAATTAAACACTGGTCGCGAGACTAAAACCAATGAATATATGTAGGCGTTTGCAAGCAAACGCCTGAATGGAGGTTGTTGAAATGGCTGTTGAGAAAAAGTTTGAGGTTTCCAAGGACCTTGTTAACAAGGTCTATGAAGCGATTGAAATAGCGAAGAATTCCGGAAAGATCCGCAAAGGCACGAACGAGGCCACGAAATCCATTGAACGCG
>JACOVS010000031.1 GCA_016177205.1 Candidatus Aenigmatarchaeota archaeon | reverse complement strand
ATCTGTCTGGACAACAGATTTTGATTAAGTTTGGACTTCGCAATTTTGTCAGATTTGTTAATGGATTATTTCTTAACAGTTGGACTCCTGCTAAAAAATTTCTAAAAAACAATGGTGAAGCTTACATAAAAAGCTTACGGGCCAAACGACCTTTTTTGAAAAGGTCGATCAAAAGAGAATGGTTTGATAAATAATAGTTTTTTTGGCCCAAACGGCGCGCATAATGTGCGCGCTGCGGAGTAGTGGGGGTGCGGAAGTTGAGTTTGCTTCAAAGCGCCTTTGAAAAGGCGTACGGGTACAAGGAAACCGGGTCAACGGAAAAATTTGACATGAAAACTTTGGACGAGAAAATCGCGAGCGAATTTGGCATCGAGGTAAAGAAGGCCAAGATCATGGTTTTCGGCTGCGGAGGCGGGGGCTGCAACACAATAACAAGGCTTACGGAAATGGGCGTTGACGGCGCGGCCACTGTTGCTATAAACACAGATGCGAAAGCGCTGGCGATGACAAGGGCCGACAAGAAAATCCTGATCGGCAAGGACCTGACAAGAGGTTTGGGAGCGGGCGGTTATCCGGAGATCGGAAAGAAGGCTGCGGAGGAGTCCAGGCAACAGATAAAGGATTCCATACAGGGCTGCGATATGCTTTTCGTGGTCGGAGGCATGGGCGGAGGGACAGGGACAGGTTCTGTTCCTGTTGTCGCGCAAATCGCGAGAGACATGGGCTCCATGGTAATCGGAACAGTGACGATGCCGTTCAAGATCGAAGGCGCGCGCATTGTGAAGGCCGAGGACGGTCTGAGCCGGCTAAGGGAGAACTGCGACAGCGTAATCGTGATTGAAAACGACAAGCTGCTTGAATTCGCGGGCGACCTGCCATTGCAGCAGGCCTTTGCCCTGGCGGACGAGCTGGTCGCGACAATGATCAAGGGCATTTCGGAAACAATCAGCCAACCTTCGCTGGTTAACCTGGATTACGCCGACGTCAAGGCGATAATGCATTCGGGCGGCGTCGCTGCCATAGGATTTGCGGAGTCTTCGACGTCGAACCGGGCTGAGGACGCCATCCAGAAGGCGCTGTCCAACCCATTAATCGAGGTTGAATACGCCGGCGCGTCGGGTGCGTTGGTGCATATAACCGGGGGCGCGGATTTGAAACTGGACGAGGTCAACACAATAGGCGAGTATGTGTCAAAACAGCTGGACCCATCCGCGCAAGTGGTATGGGGCGCGCGTGTTGTGCCGAGCTTTGGAAACAGAGTCCAGGTCATAACAATCGTGACCGGTGTTAAAAGCCCGTACATACTCGGGCAGGCATCCGTAGAACGATTAACCTCGTCCGAGGTATCGTCGGAGCTGGGTATTGAGATATTGCGATAAGACAATGATCTTGAGGCAGGTAGGTTAGCTAGCCTACCTGCCGATTATTATTTTTTGAGAATTTTTAACAGAATCAGAACCTGTACTCTTCCAGTTTGTGCAATTTTGTCACCAAAACCTCTTTCCAGTCGCTTATAGAACCACCTGCGGCTTTACGAGGTTTTCAGGGACTCCACAGGGTTGAAGGTGTGGAGGTTATGCGACAGCTGCAGGGACGTGTGGAATGTGGCAAATAAAATGTGAGTTACGCGTCTGTCGAATTCCACAGGAAATTGAAATAGTTGCCCAAGACGCCTGCCGAAGCGTGCTCGGACTTTGTCCAGAACGCAAGGTCCTGGGATTGGTGCTCCGTATCATCGGTTAGCGCGACCAGCGCCTGCTTGTTATCAACGATGAAAACGCGGCCCGCTGGATTGGGTAATTTCCTGACATCCGCGACCTGGCCCAGCGCCTTAAACGCATCCGCGGCGTCGCCTTTGTGATGGGCTGCTATCATCACTGATACGCCGCTTTCCTTTGCGACCTTTAAAGAATCGTAATGGTTTATGTGAAGGTCTTTCAAGCCTTGCGCCGTTGTTATGATCTGGATGTTGTTTTTGGCGCCTTTGAACATTGTTCCCAAATGCTGGAAAACGGAATGGCGCCCGCGCACCGAGCCGGTTATTTCCGACGGTTCGACCAGTTTGACGCCGTGGTTGTACAACTCCGACATTTCTTTCAGGACGTCGGAATTTTTCAGCTGCTCTATCTTTTTCATGGTTAATTCCATGTCGTCCTTCAATTTCTGGCCAGCCCGGTCCAGCGCCTCCCCGGGATCGATTGCAACGTAACGAAGCGGTTTTGCGTTTTGGGCGACTAAAAAGCCCTTTGACGCGAGCGATTCAAGGACGTCGTAACTGCGCGATCGCGGCACGTTGGCTATTTCAGCCAATTCGCCCGCTGTCGATGTTCCACGGGCTAGCAAAGCTGCAAAAAGCTTCCGTTCATACAGGTTGAGCCCGATGTCGCGCAGCGCGTCCAAGACCTTCTGAGAGACCACCATGTTAATCAGCTAAATTAACCGCAGATAAGCTTATAAAGCTTCTCCGGAGTTTGATGTCACTGTAGAGTGGCATAAACCCCTTATTAACATAGTGATGGCTGGTTGAGTTTAAATACTTATTTTGGCATAGATCGGTCATGCCTATTGACAAAATCCCTGCAGCGCTGAAGTTTTTTAACTCTGTAATTGAAGACCACGGGCTTAACCCTGACGAGGTTGCGTCCGCGCTGGCGGTTTTCGATAGCATGCCTTCGATGGAAGACGTCGGCCTTAGGATAAAAGCGAAGTTAATAAACGGCGGCCCGCTCACAGCGCTTGAAATCTACGGCGTCGATACAGATGCGGGTTACAGGTTGCCGAGAATGACAAACGCGATTGAAGACGCTGACCGAAGGGACTTGGAAGCGGCTGGTTACATGCGCGAGCTTTCAGGAAGGATAGGTTATAGAGTAGGTCATATATTGGCACCTCCGCACGGTCATGTTGGCAACAGGCAGGGATACGCGCACATGGGCGAGGATTATTTCGTTGCCGAGGGCGACCTTGCGCTTCCGCGCGGAGATTTGAGGGTTATAGGCCTTACGATAACCATGCCGTTTGCGGACACCGGCCGGTCGAAGAAATTATCGGCACCCGCGGGTTTTTCAAAAAGGAATTTTTCTAAATCGTTGTAGTTTGATGCCCGGCTACTTTTTCAAAAAAGTTTAAACATTATTAATT
>JACOVS010000030.1 GCA_016177205.1 Candidatus Aenigmatarchaeota archaeon | reverse complement strand
TTTTGATTTTACTTTTGATTCCAACGCAAACGTCGTGACAATAACCAGGAAACCCAGAACCAGTGAGAGTAAAAAGGTTAGCAGGCCCTTGTCGGGCATTATCAGAACTTCAGACGCGCTGTAGACCAGGAAGTTGAGCGAAAAACCCAGGATGATCAGGTTTACCGCCTGCCTGTACTGCGTCGGGTGGCTAATCAGCCATCCGATTACCAGCATAATTTCGGACAGGAAAAATATGTACACTGTGTTATAGGCAAACGTCCCCAAAGCCTTGTACCAAACTTCCGGGCCTGACAAGGAAACGGCTTCGTAACCGCGGGATATTGCTATCATGCCTATTGCCGAGGCTGCTATGTAAAGGAAGAACGTTGTTTTCCTGGCCTTTAGCGAGAATTTCAGCTCCTTCAACAGGCTGCCAACAAGGCCTTCCAAGCCAAAACCCTTGATTAATAGAAACGCCCCCACCACACCCAGTATGAAGCGCCACGCCACCACATCGAAAATCGAGAACAGTATCAGCGCTATTGCCGGCAAACCAAAAACAACGCGAGCCAGGCGCGGGTTTTCCAGCGAGTGTTTAATGAAGTTCTGGATTGCGAAGTAAAAGCCTTCGTAGCGTTCGCTCTGGCGTATGACGACCCGGCGGACTGAGATTATGCCCGCCTTTGAAGAGAGGAGGGGCATCACGTACTCGTCGTTGGCGCCGTCGCTGACGAAAACGATGCCGTCGGGTTTGAATTTTTTCATTGTCTCGCCAAGCTGTTTTATTATTTCCCTGTCGGCTTTCATGCCTTCCTCTTTGTGGCCGGTGATTGTCGCAACTTCAACATCCGACGCCTTGGACAACTCGTCGTGCACTTTCACAGCTTCGAATATTGCGTTTGTGTCCGCGTCCGCTGGGTCGCTTATCCCTAAAGCCATGGCCAACGCTATGTTCTTTTCCCTGCCGATTATCGGGCCTTTGAAATGTGTTTTATTTCCGATGTCGTCGTCCCTGTCAACGCACAAAACGAGTATTTTTTTCTTGATACGAACCACCGAATCCCGAAACTTATCAAAATTCGATTTTCAGAAATATAAGTGACGACCTCATGTCAGACGGGAAAGCCTTCGCTGCTTACGGCGGTTTGATACGGCCAACGGTGTTAAGATATTTAAATTATGAAAGCGCCAAGTTCTCTTATGACAGAACTTCCTTACGCGGCCTGTGAAAGGATTCTCAGAAAAATCGGGGGCGGCCGCGTCGGCAAGGACGCTGTCGATGAGTTTACCAAGGTTCTGGAAGGCGTTGCGATTGAACTTTCCGCGGAAGCGGCGACAATGGCGCGCCACGCCGGGCGGAAAACGATCGTAGACGCGGATGTTAGGCTGGCCAAGAAGAAGCTTGTCTGACATGATTGTTTGCCCGGACAAAGCTATCGGAACAGCCGTAACTGTTCCATTTTAATACCATGTTGTTCAATTTTTAGCATGCTTTCGCTTCAGGAGATTATAGACAAGGTTGCCGAGCAAACGGGCCTGAATAACGCGGAAATACAGAAAAAGGTGGAGGAGAAGAAGGTGGAACTTTCCGGCCTGATTTCCTCGGAGGGCGCCGCGCACCTTGTTGCGCGCGACCTGAATGTGGACATCCTGAAGCGCGTTATACATAGGCTCGAAATAAAAAACGTGGTCCCCGGGATGAGAAACGCAGAGATTGCGGCGCGGGTTTTCAGGGTTTTTCCTGTGCGGGAGTTCGAGAGGAACGGCGCCAAGGGCCGGGTTGCGAATGTTGTTTTGTGGGATCCGACAGGGACCATACGCGTGTCGTTGTGGAATGACGAGATAAAAGTTCTGGAGACCCTTAAGGAAGGCGACGTTGTTAAAGTCACCGGATATAGCAAGGAGGACAACCGCGGCGAGCCGGAATTGAGGCTCGGCAACCGCGGCAAAATAGAAAAAATTGAAATGGACTTTCCCGCCATTGCCGACGCTGCGATTGAGCGGGGCCAGGACGATGCAGGAAAGTTAAGGGAGGGTGCAACGACCAAAATACGCGGGGCGATTGTCCAGATGTTCGAATCCGACCCTTTTTATGAGATATGTCCGCAGTGCGGCATAAGGGTCCGCTCGAACGACAACAAATTCTTTTGCGACGAGCATCAGTATGTTACGCCGGATTATTCAATGGTCCTGTCCGGTGTCATCGACGACGGAACGATGTCGATAAGGGCTGTATTTTTCCGCGACACGGCTGAAAGGCTGCTGGGCATGGGCGTTAAAGATGCGCTGCAGATTGCGCGCGACAAGATGAACAAAACCGCGCCTATAACAGAGAACGCCACAAAACTGCTGGGCAAGGAGATGGTCTTTGCCGGGCGGGTCAAAAGAAATTCGATGTTTGACAGGCTGGAATTTATTGTATCCGGGCTAAACGATGTTAATGCTATTGAAGAATCGAACAAAATTTTAGTTTCGTTAGGCGATTGATATGAAAAAAATCGAGATCGAAGATTTGCCGGGTGTAGGGCCTAAAGTTGCTGAAAAGCTGCGAGAAGTCGGTTATAATGATTTGATGACTATAGCTGCAGCGTCGGCTGGCGAATTATCAAACGTTGCTGGGGTTGGCGAGATAACAGCAGCTAAAATTATCGAAGCTGCGCGCAATTCCCTTGATATGGGTTTTGATACTGCCGATAAATTAAAGGAAAAAAGGAAGACTGTCGGCATGTTAACGACCGGCTCCAAGGCGCTTGATGATCTACTCGGTGGCGGGATTGAGACACAGGCGATGACAGAGGCGTATGGAAGTTTTGGGTCTGGTAAAACGCAGCTTGGTTTCCAACTGCTTGTCAATGTTCAATTGCCTGTTGACAAGGGCGGGTTGGGCGGAAAAGGCATGATAATAGACTGCGAAAACACTTTCCGCCCTGCGCGCGTTGAGCAACTGGCCAAAGGCGCCGGTTTGGATCCGCAGAAAACTTTGAAAAACGTACTCGTGGCCCGTGCGCTGAATTCAGACCATCAAATGCTTCTGGCGGAAAAAGCTGCGGACATAATTGAAAAAAACGACATCAAGCTTATTGTCGTTGACGGTTTGATGTCGAATTTCCGCGTGGATTATACCGGCCGAGGCACGCTTTCGGAAAGGCAGCAGAAATTAAACCGCCATTTGCATCAATTGTTGCGATTGGCGGAAACTCACAATGTTGCTATTTATGTAACGAACCAAGTTATGGCGAGACCGGACATGCTGTTTGGCGACCCAACTGCTCCTATTGGCGGGCATATTTTAGGGCATGCCTCTACTGTAAGGTTTTATCTCCGAAAAAGCAGGGAGGACAAAAGAATCGCACGCTTAATCGACTCCCCACACCTGCCCGAGGGCGAAGCGGTTTTCAAGGTTACGCCTGACGGCATTAGGGATTAATAAGCTGGACGCACAATTCTAATTGTCGACTATCCGACAGTTCGTATTGTCGGGGAACCGACAGTTGGTTTGGGCATGGGTATTATAGACTACCTGAAAGCGCTGTTTTCCGGAAAAAAAGAGGCTGCCAACCAGCCTTTACAACAGGTTGAGCAAGCCCGGGCGCCGGCCGAGGAAAAGCCGACCAAGATGACGCCCGAGGAGTTTGAAGAATTCTTACGCCAAGGCGGCAAAATGGACTATGCGATAAACCGCGTCGAGAATATGGAGGAGCGAATTAAGGCCATTTCGGAACACCCAATCCAGAAAAAAATCATTGAGCACGAGATTCTCTCGGGCATTCTTGAAACACTGAAAGAGATGAATTCCAAACTTTCCTACCTGCCGGAACTGCACGAACGCGTCAATTCCCTGCCAACGTTGAACGAAGTCTACTCTTTGTTGGATAAAATGACTCCGGGCGCGCCCCCGGAAGTGAGGCGCCAACTGGACCAGTTGGTTGGAAAGGTCGAGTCAGAGCTGGACGAGGCGTATTTACTGCTTCTCAGGGGCAAGGGTGAGATGACCGCTGAACAGGTTTCACAGGAATTTAAGATATCCCGGAACACTGCGTCAGAGCGGTTAAACGCGCTTTGCGACCTAGGCAAGATAAAGAAAATCAGGCGTAACAGAAAGGTGTTCTTTTCCCTCACTTCTGAGAGTGCCTAGAAACTTCTACAATAGTAACCGGCCAAGAATTATGCCACTTCTTCTTCGCTGATTATTACGAAATCGCCCACAGACTTCACGGACGAGAACGGAATTAAGCGGCGCCCTTTCTTGTCTTCCTGCAGATTCAATCCGTCTGCGTGCTTGGTTGGGTCTACCATGACCAGATTCATTAGTTCGCCAGACTCTGTGATGAAACTGATATCGCCGACTGTGCCGAATTTGCGGCCTGTTTCCTCAGAAACAACAATCTTGCCGACAAAATTTCTTGCCCGTATCCTCTCTTCGCCTGCCATTTTATCACCAATAACGTAATTATAGCTGTGGTGATTTAAATATTATCTAAGACGTCGCCAATAACGTTCTCACTTTAGGGGACAATTTGTATACAAAGCCTTTACCCCTTTTTTCGCGCAGCAGGCAATCCTCGTCCATTAACCTTCTGAGGATATTGTTCACGGATCGCGAGGCGTGGTCCTCGGTTTTGTAATCCTCCATGCCTATCTTTTCCGCTATTTCGGACGGGCTTAACGCCCCGGCAACAAGTGTTTTCAGTATCTCCTTCTGCTTTTCCGGCAAAGCCTCAATTAGGTTTGTACTGACTGGTGCTGTTTCAGGTGCGGCCGCGCTCTGTGCCGCGGCCCTGTCTATAACCGGCAGCTCCTTCGCTCCGGTTTCCAGAACCAAATCGTCGCACATTTTTAACACGTTGCGCGGGAAGCCACCCGTTCTTTCGTAAATTACGTCAATGGCTTCACGTGAAAACGGGCCGGTTCCTGTTCCGCCGGCAAATTCTATTCTTTTACGGATCAGCTCTTCGACTTCTTCACGTGAAAGCGACGTTAACTCGACGTGAACCGTTACGCGGTTAAGCAGCGTTTCCAGCCTCTGCTCCAAAACCGTTTCCAGCGTGGGCAGCCCTGCCATCACGACAGAGAGGTTGGGAATCTGGTCCGAGATCGTACGAACCCACTCCAAAACCTGAACAGGCGCTTCGTGACATTCGTCTATTAACAAAACCATTTTCCTACCCTTCAGCCTCCGGACAGCATAATTTGGCAGGCTGTAAAGCGTTATTTTGTCGCGCGAAAGTAACCTGTCTAAAAACGAGGGCTTCAGAGCGGTCTTGAAAATCGGCACAAAATCTTCCGGGTTTTGCGGGGGCTTGGTGACGTACAAAACCTCGTAATCGCCCGCAGCCGTGTCAATAAGCTTCTTCAGCAGGGTGGTTTTACCGGCCCCTGTCGGTCCGATGAGCAGGACGACCTTTTCGCTGTTCTCAATGCTTCGAACCAGGCTGTTCAACTCTTCAGAATAGCCTACGAAAAGCTGCGGCAGTATCTTCAAGGAAAAGGGATTCTCCCGCCAGGGCGGCCTGTCTCCAGTCCGCGTGTCGGAGCGGGCGTTATCCATAATGTCACTAAGTAACTATGAAGTTCACGTGAATATATAAATGTTAACGTGAAGGTGCGTGAAGATGCGTTACCTTTATATGAAGGTAACGTGAAGATAATAGTACTTCACGTGAAGTAACGTCAACGTAACGTGAAGCAAATATGAGGATTTGGGCGTTGAATATGCAAAAAAGGTGCTTTTTAGCAATTGATGTAAACGATCACGTGAAGATGAACGTGAAGGTGGTACAGGATCACGTGAAGGAAAGTGAAGCAGACGTGAAGATTGTAGAGGCTGAAAACCTGCATTTTACAGTAAAATTCCTAGGTAATCTGGCAGAAGACCAGATCGAACGGATAATTGCGACTCTAAAACCGCTTCTACACGATGAATTGCCTTCGAAAGTGAGTGTCCAGGGGCTGGGATTCTTTGGGCCTGCTGACCAACCAAGAGTAATATGGGCCGGTGTTGGCGACGGAAAGCCCTATATTGAAGGGCTTTTTGCCAGGATTTTAAGTGCAATTAGGGACATATCGCCGGAAAACGAGGAAAAAGAGGTTATTCCGCACATTACGATCGCACGCGTGAGGTCAAATAAGAATATATACAAGCTGAAAGAAATAATATCAAAGGAAAGTGAGACTTTCTTCGGAGAAACCGAGATAACCGAGGTGAAACTGAAGGAAAGCGTGCTCACTCCTGAGGGTCCAAGGTACGCGGACATTGCCGTGTTCCCCCTCCGAAAAGTGTAAATTTGTTCTTGCAGCACCAACTGTCGATTTGTCGGTTATTGTCGGATATATCGTAGCTAACTAAAGCTGTGTGAGACACCTGTTTTGCTCGTTTCCGACACTCTGAAATCAAAATGAGTGCATAATTAAGGCTAACTACAGCTTATATCAGTATTTAGAAAGTTTTACGTGCTGATTAGCGCTAGAACAGGCGCAATATTCCTTTAATCGCCTTTCTTGCCCTGTAAAGCCCCTTTTGTTATTACGATTACGCTTGTTCTTTGAAGCTTGTCCCTTTCCGTGCCAACAAGAAACTTTACCCCGTTAGCTTCTGCCGTTTCGACCAACTCCTTGTCAACGACGCCGTCCAAGACTATTGCGTGCGCGTGTATTCCTGATAGAGAACCAGATATGTCCTTTGCGGGAACGCGGCCCAAAAGGTTAAGGCTGTCATCGTAGATGCATGCGGCCCTTGTGCCGACAAGCTCGCCAAGCGATTCCTTGAATACGTCCGCATACTTCTTGGGTATCTTAATAGTTCTTCGCGGTTCGTCCTTGTCGTAACGTTCCGCTGGTTTGCTGGCAGGGTGCTCGTACGATGGTTCCTCAGGCCCGTTTTCCGGTTCGTTGCTGGTGCCGTTATCCTGACTGGCTGCACGGGTTGGAGGCACTTCAGTCCTGGATCTTTCATATTTTGCAAAGCCTTCTTTATTCTCCAGCCGCAACTGGTCCATGGAAACCTTTTCGCGAAGCGCCTTGTACACCTCTTTTTTTGTAAGCTCTTCGACCTCTTTGCCCTCCGGCGCTCTAGCGACGTAATCGATGTCTGTCATCTGAAGCAGTTCTTTCAGAATCAGGTCTCCGCCACGATCGCCGTCCAAAAACACGGCAACCTCCTTCTCGCGGACAATGTCCTTGATTTCCGGTGGTATTGACGTCCCGCCCACGGCAACAGCGTTCTTGATGCCGTTCCGCAGCAGGTTTAACACGTCGGCCCGGCCCTCGACCAGGATTATGTCCTCGGCCTTTGCCGCGTCAGGCCCGGCTGGCAGGTTCCTAAATGTCGTGATTTCTGCAATCCGTATCTCCTGTTTTATCTGCTCTGACAAAACTTCCGATTCGGGAAGCGACTGGTAAACCAATTCCCGCAAGATCCTTTTTGCCGTATCTACGATGTACTTGCGCTTCGCTATTCTAACGTCCTCAACCTTGGTAATGTGAATTGCGGCGTTGCACGGTCCAACCCTTTCAATAGTTTCTATCGCGGCCGCTATCAGCGCTGTTTCCGACGCGTCCAGCGAGGACGGTATGGTTATCTTTCCGGAGCATTTTCCGTGCGACGCGTTAATGTAAACCTCTATCCTTCCTATACGGCCCGTCCTTTGCAATTCGCGCAGTTCCAGGTCTGTTCCGAGCAAACCCTCGGTTTGGCCGAACACGGCCCCGATAATGTCCGGTTTCTCAACTATTCCTTCCGCTTCTATCTGCGCTTCTATTACGTATTTTGTTGTTGACTGCGGCAATTTTGCCATTTGAATCATTCCTCCACGGTTGTTTTTGACAGCGTTATCGCTATACAAAAATTTACCCAGAATTAACAACTTCACAAAAGCCTGTCACTAGCCTTCAGCCGTTTCCGTGTTTCCTTGTCAACGGCTTCGATGATTATGAACGTTGCTTATCCGTGTAAATCCAAAGATCTTATGATACGCTGGGTTTATAAGGGTTGTGGTTGTCGAAAGTTTGCTTTCGTATAAGCTCTATTCCACCCACACCGATCTTCTCTGCCAAGGTTTTCGACCAGCCTTCCATCTTGCCCGACAGTTTCGGAAGTTCCGCAATATCAACGAATTCGCCTTCCAGCCCGTTGTCGGTCACTTTTACCTCGCTGTCAATTTCCATCCGGTAAACCACGCCAAAATGCACGCGGTTAACAGGCGTGTCGTCCAATGATAAAAAACCTGTTATTTGCGAAACCACATTACTGGAAAAATCCGTTTCTTCTTTTAATTCCCGAATCGCGGCGTTGAATAGGGTGTCCGTTCCTTCGTCGACGGGGTTAATGTGGCCGCCTATCCCGATTGACAACATGTCCTTTAATCTCAGTTCGCCCGGGTCTTTCCTTTTTACTGCCAGGATTTTGTTGTTGTTAATCACCATACAATACGGAATGACTTGTTTTTTCGTTTCGTCGTTTTCCGCGGCGACGCGGTTTACGAAAAAACTTTTTGTTTTTATCAGGTCCAAAATGTTTTTATCGGGCCCGATAAAACCCGTTTTGTTGTTTGTAACCTTTAACAAATCTTCCGTGTTAACTACTAAAACCCGTTCCATCAGCTCATCCTCGACCAGTCTTTGAACCCGCGCTTTTTCCTTTCCCCGCCTTTCGCGCGCTTCTCGTTTGAGCAGTTTTCACAGGCCCACTCTTCGTCGAAAACTTCAAGCCCGGTCGAGTATTTGCCGCAGCATTCGCAGAGGCCGGCCATACTTCCGACACGAATGCGCGATTCGCGCGTCGGGATTTCGGCGCTGACCTCACGCATCCTTAACCGTTCTTCAAGAAGCGATATCATTGCGGGCGATGCGCGAACTATGTCCGTGTGAGTCACGATCCCGACGATTTTGTTGTTTTGGATCACGGGCAGTCTTCTTACGCGGTTGGCTGTCATGATGCTTGCGGCGTCTGTGACGCTCTGCTCGGGCGACGCAAAAATCACGGGCGTATTCATCACTTCGCCGACCCTGGTCCTTTTAGTGTCCGCGCCCCGGCTCACCACTTTTTTGATTATGTCCGATTCTGTTACTATCCCGACAGGGCCGGACTCGCTTTTTACTATAAGGCTTCCGACCCGGTTTTTTGCCATGGTGTCCGCGGCTGTTTTGACGCTCGCGCTTTCGTCGACCGAAATTACGTTCTTTGTCATGATGTCCTGAACGAGAGTGCCGCCCATACCGATTTTTGGAGAAATAGTTTAATAAATTACTTCCGGTGTTTTGTTTTCCGCGTGTATTATCCCATCCGGGACCACTCTTTTAACTTGTCCCTTTTTTGGGTTCTCTTCTTGTTCTGTTGTTTCTGGCAGTCCTCACACAGCCAATAGTCGTTATGCAGAACCAACCCCGCTGAGTTGTTTCCACAGTCCTCGCATATTCCCGAGCGGGCATCGACGTCCACCTTTCCCTCGATTTTAGAAGGGTAGACTTCAACATCGCGTTCTTTGCTTTTCCTTCTGCCAGCCATAAAAACCTATTCCTGGGCGGGCTTTTCCTGCATGCAGTCCTCGCACAACCATTCGTCGTCGGCCGCTGCCAGCGATTCGGAATAATTTCCGCAGGATTCGCATATACCCACGCTGCCGCCGACGCTTAGTTGGGGCTCGGATTCGCGCATCCTCGCCCGTTCCGACAAAATGTCTATCATTGACGGGGATATGCGGACAATGTCCGTGTGCGTTAGGATCCCGACAACCTCTCCTTTGCTGATGACCGGCATCCTGCGGATTTTCGCGGAGATCATCTTTCGCGTCGCGTCTGTCAGGTTTTCTTCAGGGCTTAAAAATTTCATTGGCGAAGACATTATTTCCTTGACTTCGATGTTCGCAGCGGACAAATCACGGCTAACGACCTTTTTTATGATGTCCGACTCTGTTACAATGCCGGTCGGGTTCTTCCCCCTCACAACGATAAGGCTTCCGACGCGCCATTTTTTCATCAGTTCGGCCGCGGATTGCACGGAATCGGACTCGCCTATTGTTGCGATCCGGCGCGTCATGGCGTCCTTGACCCTCATGGCTTCGTTCATATTTCTATGTTGGGTTATGATAAATATTAGGTTGTCGGGATGTACGCGAAAGGCTCTGCAGCGGAGCGCGAGTTTGCAGAACTGCTGTGGCGCTGGGACTTTGCGGTTGTGCGCAGCGCGGGCTCGGGAAATTTGACTGCGGGCGCGAGATATTACTCGCCGGACATAATAGCGGCCAAGAAAGGTTCCATATTCGCCTTTGAGTGCAAGTTCAGGAAAAACTATGTCAAATTAAGCGACGAGGACCTGCGCAGCCTCAAAGAGTGGTGCAGGCGAGCCGGCTGCAAAGGCTTTCTGGCCTGGAAAATCTCAAGGAAGGGATGGTGGCTGATGGACATTGAGCGGCTAACCGGCGGGCTCAACGAGGACAGGATGCAGAAAACCGCGCTTTCCTTCAACCAATTTTTAACAAGCTTCGCTTAATGCGTTTTCGCCGAAGTCGACTACGTTGCTTTTATATGTCCGGCCGGCGTATTGTTGTTTGATTTCTATGGACGAGTGGCAGCTGGCAAAAGAGAGCCTTGCCAGGAAGATTGCGGGCGAGATAGTCCTCTCGGAAGAAGCGGGCAAGACCATCCAAAAATGGAGAAACATTTTCAAAATACCGCAGCGCGCCTTGGCCGGCCACATTAAGATAACGCCGTCGGTTATTTCCGACTACGAGTCCGGACGCAGAAAGTCTCCTGGCATACGCGTTGTCAAGAAAATGGTTGCCGCGATGATACAAATCGACGAGGCGGCCGGAGGCAAGGTTACGCGACAATTTTCCGAGAACAGCAGCCAGCTACCAATAACGAAAGCGATCATAGACCTGAAAGAGTTTGACAGGGGTGTCCGCATTGACGAGTTTTGCGAGGTCCTGTCCGCAGGCGTCGTTGCCGGAAAGGAGTCTTCCGGCCAGGAAGTTTACGGTTACACCGTCATTGATTCGTTGCGCGCGATACTCGAATTTTCCTACGCCGACCTGGTAAAATTGTACGGAATAACTACAAAGCGCGCGCTCGTTTTTACCAACACCTCCACTGGGCGGTCGCCGATGGTCGCGATCAAGGTGACAAACCTAAGGCCGGCGCTGATAGTTTTGCACGGCGCGCGCGAAGTCGACGAAATCGCGAAACGCATTGCGGACGTCGAGGGCATACCGCTTGCGGTTTCAAAACTGGCCAAGGTGGAGGATGTTGTTGCTGCGCTAAGACAGAAGTTCGGATGAACTCCGGCCCGCCGTTCAGTACGCTTCGATTGCCGCGGCCACGAAAATCAGCAGGACGGCCAGCATGAAAAGCAGTATGCCGTCCTTAGCGACCCGGTGAAACCTCCCGGAGCTTATTTTTTCCTTTTCCAGGCCAGTTGATATTATGCCGCCGGCAAGGCCGGCGACAAAGTAGCTCATTATTTCCGGTATTCCGTGCAACGCCACTGACCCGGACGCCGTAACGAATCCGTAGAGAAACGCGAGCGGCGCCGCTATTGCACCGTAGCCGAGGAACGGCGTGGCCGCGGCTTTGGCCAGGATGCCTATGAACACTGCTATCACGGACGCG
>JACOVS010000029.1 GCA_016177205.1 Candidatus Aenigmatarchaeota archaeon | reverse complement strand
GTGGAAGAAACGCTCCACGCTTTGAGCGACAAAAGAGTGGGTGTTGTCACTGATATGCCAAGGTCAGAATGGGAAGGTTACGAATCAAGGTTTCCGTTTCTACGGGACTATCCTAGTACGGTGGTTACAAGGGACGACTGCGAGGAACGCAAACCGCTGCCCAACCCGCTTTTGCTTGCCATGAAAAAGATGGGGCTGGTCAGGAAAAAGATCAGGGCCCACGAGATCAGGGGAGTGATGATCGGTGATACGCCTAACGATATAATCGCTGGCAGGAATGCCGGATTGGATACGGCAGCCCTTTTTTATTCCGGCAGCTACAGCAACGAACAAAGGCTGAGAGACAGCCAGCCAACCTATCTGATACCCAGCCTGCGTGCTGTGGCAGATCCGAGGGAACTCAGGAGACATCAGATAAACGATAGTTTGTTTCAAAGGTAAGGGCAGCTTTTTATAGCGTAATACCACTACTCTCAGACTAGTGGACAGGGTGTAAGATTATTGAGACCTTTATATCCCTTACCCTCAATCAAATAACAGTTTCCAAATGTCAATAGAACCAGAAATCGTAGAGAGATTAACCTTGCAACCAGCCAGTTCTTCCTACCCGGGAATAGGAACATACGAGCGTGCAGGACATACGATCAATTATTCTTCAGGACTCACAAGAACAGGCAAAAGTTATTACGACTCCAAATCGTCAATCCCGGCAGGCTATCGCATGTCAACCGCAGCCGAAGAATTAGCAATTCAACTTGGCCTGGAACGAGCCGGCCAGGACCCACGGGAAGCGGGCGTGTTTGACGATTTGTTCGCAAGAAACAATCTCAAAACTTACGTCTGGCCTTACGTCTGGCAATGGACCGAAACCGGTCTGCACGTCCCGAAGGAACGCGACCCGAGCAAATATGAAACTGACCCACAGGGAAGGAAATACTGGGTTAGGGAACTTTTAATCGGCAACGAAGCGGTCGGCAAAATACTCGTCCCTGAAGGCAACGGCCGCGTTGTCGTTGAATGGGACGAGGTTTCCGGATTGCCGCGCGTTACAGAAAACATTGATTTTCCGCACACACCCTACACAACGCATTTCCGGTTCAACCCGGCTCCCTTCAAAGACATCGGGCTAGCCATTCAGGACGTTGCTGTCGAGCGCAGGAGCCTCTGGCGCCGCGCTGTGGACGAGAGGTGTCTGGTCGTCGCTGCGGACTACTGGCGCTGGGTCGCGGCCCCGGGTGACGGTTTCCGTCCAGTTCTGAATTCGTTACCGAAAATCAATTTCGATAAGCATGGGCAATAACTGCTATTTCTTTCACACCGGAAGAATGCTCTTGGAAGCAAGGCCGGACAGGCTGATCCGGGATTTGAATGAGCTTCTGAAAATTTAGCCGAGAATGAGTCCCATCAACCTGGATTTTATTTCCGGCAGGTCCGCATTCACGGCACCGTAAACATTTCCTTCTTTGGCGGGTTTTGTGTGTGTGACGCCGTTTTCATCAACAACCATTTCGATTCTTTCAAAGTCGTACAGCTCAGGGAACAAAACAGCGCAAGTCGCAATGGGATCGTACATGAAAAGTTCCACACCAATTCCGAGCGGCTCTAGACTTTTTTTGTTATGGGCATGGCGAAGTCTAATCATCCTTGATAGTTCTCGCTGGGCCTGCGTCCCGGTTGAAAGAAATTCAAAATCCTTCAGAGTGAAAAGGTTTTTGCTCCATAAATTCTTCCCTACAAGGGAAATTTTCGCGCCGGATTCCAGCACTTTTCTTGCAGCAGCCGGATCGCACGCGAAATTGTACTCCGGTGTCAGGGCGCGGTCATAAGGCACTTTTGGGCCGTTGTCGTAATTTCCCACATGCCCGCCCATGACGTAAATACTTCCAACGCGCTGCGTTTTCACATGGTTCATCGCACCAGCTAACGCGCTCAGCGGAGCAAGCGACAGGACTGAAATTCTGTCCGTCGAAGAATTTATTAAATTTTCCATAAGGCCTTCGCCCCGCGGATTTGCTCCAAGAACGGTGTCACCGGCTATTAGCTCGTCGTCTGTCAAGAACCCGTAATCAGTTTCACGCATGTCGTTCGGCGCGCTAAATCGTGTTTTGTAAACTTTGCTATAACGCACCTGTATATCCGGCCGTCCGGCCATTTTAAAGAA
Source organism: Candidatus Aenigmatarchaeota archaeon (assembly GCA_016177205.1). GTDB lineage: Archaea > Aenigmatarchaeota > Aenigmatarchaeia > JACPZZ01 > JACPZZ01 > JACPZZ01. Next base: position 3,030 of record JACOVS010000029.1, on the reverse strand, counting down.
TTTGCTTGCGGCCTTCGCTTTTACCCTTTCATTGCCGTATGTCGTTACAACGCCCGCTAGATCCGCGCCGGACCGCACTAGTGCATATAACGCAACAGCGTCATCGACGTCGTTGAATACGTCCGTTAAGACAATCAAACGCTCGTTCATGGCAAATATAGGACATCGGACAGCTTTTTATAGCTTCCAATTCTGTTAATTTCGGTGCAAATGAGCGGGAAAGTCCGGTTATTCGACATGAACGGGACGATCAGGAACGACTTGGACGCAGTGCTAAGCGCTATGAACGATGTGTTACGCCATTATGGGATACCGGCTTTAACAGTAGGAAAATACAGGAAATCAGCAACTCCGGATTATTGGACAATTTACAGGGGTCTGGGAGTTCCTGATTCCGAACGGCCATCTGTGGACAGACTGTTTGCCCAGTTTTTCAAGGGATACGAACATGATGTAAGAGCATTTCCTGACGCAGCCGACGTCATAAAAAGGTTAAAGGAAAAGGGCCATGCAATCGGAATAGTCTCTAACCTGACCCGCAAAAGATTGTCAGGGCATGTGCGCGATTACGGGCTCGGGAAATTTGTTGACATTGTTGTAAGCAGGGAGGACGCGGACGAATTGAAACCGTCCCCAAAACCTTTGCTGTTAGCTTTTAGCAGATTGGGGGTTCCGCCCGAAAACGGCGCTTACGTAGGCGACCAGATATGGGATGTGCAGAGCGCAAGAAGCGCAGGAACATCGCCGATAGCGATAAGCAGGGCCGGAAGTTATCACAGCAGGCGCATGCTTGAATCAGCAGAGCCGGACAGGATCATCAACAAACTTCCCAGTCTTCTATATTTTAATTCTGGCTAAATATTCGTTCGGGTCTATAAAATTCACGCAGACTGAAGCGAATTCGTTTCCCTGTTTTGCGCATTCCTCCACGCTATTGCCGCGCAGGTAGGCGTCCAGAAATCCCGCAGCAAACGCGTCGCCTGCCCCTAATGTGGTGACCGGTTTTGCGTAGCTGGTTTCCAAAACAAAATTTTTATCCACCGTTCTTACGTGGCATCCTTTGCTTCCCAGCGTTATGCAGACTATTTTTGGGTTGAATATGCTCAAAATTTTTTGAGAAGCCGATTCGTGGTTTTCTTCGCCCGAAATCATGCGGGCCTCGTTCTTGTTTATGAAAATTATATCAGAATTCGATAACAGCCTTTCCGCAAGCTGTTGTTTTTCCGTTTTATCAGCGCTGGTAAAAGTTTCGGCGTACAGCCTTCCCGGCGAGACGCTCACTACAACGCCCGATTTTTTCGCCTCTACCGCAAGCGCAGCCTGCGTTTTCAGCGAACTCAGTGATTTAAATGATGCGAAAGGCGACAAGTGAAACAGCTTGCAGGAACGTACCTTATTCAGCATGTCATCGCTAAGTTCTATGTCATCGCTCACGCCTTCTTTGAATAGCACGGAATATTTTCCGTCGGCGTGAAGGATTATTCCGCAACTGCCCGTTTTTCCGTCAACTTTTTTTATCACGGTTTCTATGCCCTGCTTGTTCAATTGTTTTTCAATAAACGCCGCCGTTTCGTCATTGCCTAACTCGCTTATGAAAGAGCATTTCCAGCCTGCCATCGCCAGGCCGGTAATCGTGTTTGCGGCAGAACCGCCGTCTACCCTTAATTTAAAATCAAGGTAATCCGTGTAATCGTCATAAGTTGCGATATGGTGGCGCCCCTCCTTTTTAATTCTTTTAAGAAGCTCTTCCTCCTTGCCGGGCTTGATGGCGGATATTATATCCTCGTTCAGCGCGCCCATTCCAACAACGTCAACCATAGAAATATTGAATCCGGTATGTGATTTAAAAAGAAGTTTGCCCGGCGATTAACTTAAATGCTTAATGCAACTTCAAGGTTTATGGCATTTGGAGTTTATTATGATGTAGACGGCTGCGCCCTGATCGGGCATGACAACCGCATGGTTTACAGGTCGACATTTTATTGCAGGCACAACCCGATCAATGTTGCGCAAACGCGTGACAATCTCATTGCACACGGTCTTTTAAGCAGGGAACTTTTTAGGGTGTACGAAAGCGAATTCGGCGATGTAAACGACCCGGCAGCCCTGATTAGGGTTGGCGAATTTGGCCGCTTTGATTCGAAGCCCAAGGAGCTTGGAATGGCTATAAACAAAGAGGCCTTGGCAGAGATAGAAAGGCGCGCAAACGAAAACCTGCCTTTGGATGCTTTTTACCAGGCTTTGCACGAGGCGGCCCTAACGCCGGGATTGGGGGATTTCGCGGCTTGGACGCGTTCTCATGGGGGCAGGCCGTTGATCGTAACCGACGGCTGGGATCTGGTCGCAGAATATCTCGCAGGAAAAATCGGCGCAGAGCGTTATGCCGGCTCGCATCCGGTTTTTGAAGGCGGAAGATTTACAGGAGAGGTAAGAAAATTAGAGCAGAAAAAGCCGGTCATTGACGATCTAATGAAGCTCATGAAAATTCCGTATGAAAATTCAATCGGCATAGACGACGCAAGCTCCGTTGTCACGCAATTCGGTTTGCCAATTGCATTTTGCCCGACAAACCCGAAATTAAGGGAGCATCCTGGAATTGTTGTGGTAGAAGAACCGCATTACAAGCACGTGCAAAAAGCTGCAGAAGAATGGCTTTCAAAACGCTAGCCGACATAGCTTAACTGCTCTTGCAATTCGTCTTTTTTCTCAGGCCTCTTCATTTTTTCGAAAACGGCCTGGTAGGCGCGCATCAACTCCGGCGACAACGAAGGTTTAATAATCTTCATCACACCCTCGAAGTGCTTCCATTTCACTTCCTTTGCCTTGATATCCTCGCGCAGCGCAGCGATCGCAGCCTCGCGGCACAACGCCTCTATGTCAGCGCCGGAATAGCCTTCCGTTTCTTTTGACAACTTGTCAATGCTGACGCTTTTATCCAGCGGCATGTCCTTTGTATGAACCTTGAAAATTTTCTCGCGTGAGTTTGCATCAGGCGACGGCACCAGTATATGCCTGTCAAACCTTCCCGGC
>JACOVS010000028.1 GCA_016177205.1 Candidatus Aenigmatarchaeota archaeon | reverse complement strand
TATTATGGTCTGGCTGGCGGTCAAAGCGGAAGGGAAACATCCGTACCCATCTCGAACACGGTAATTAAGACTTCCTGCGATTTAAGCTGTAGTTAAGCGATAAAGAGCTGGAAACAGCGGTAAACCGAAATATGTCAGAAGACATATTTCAGTCTGAACCTGTTTCAGTTTGTCGTTGCTTTGCGAAACTTAAGACGCTGCTTGCCACCCTTTTAAAAAAAGGTATTAAATCACGTTCCCTGCCGGTGGTCAAAAATTATAAATAAATCTAATTCGGACGCAACTTTTGTCGAACAATTAACTCAAAAAATTCCTTTACAAGAATTTCCTTTAAATTCGTGCCTGGGTAGTGTAGCGGTCTACCACGCGGGACTGTCAAACAAAACCCTTTTTGCGAAAAGGTGTTTTGATTACCAAAAAGTTAACATTGATAGTTGCAGAACTCCTGTAACCCGGGTTCGAATCCCGGCCCAGGCGCTTGGATTATTGTTCACGGATAAATCAATGAAAATTTCGCGCGGGCCCGTAACTCAGCCTGGTAGAGTATCGGGCTTTTAAGCGAGTTGCCGGATGAGACATCCACAGGTATGAGCAATGGCTTAAAAGAGCTGAGACCGTCCAAACGACCTTTTCAAAAAAGGTCGATCAAAAGAGAATAGTTTGATCAAAGGGGCGGTTTATGATCAAACAAACTTTAGGAAAGTTTGATCAAAGGATAGGAAAGTTTGATCAAAACGGTTTGCGCAAAGAAACCCGAGAGTCGCGGGTTCAAATCCCGCCGGGCCCAATAAAACAGCCAGCAGGTTAAAATGGCTGATTAAAAAGCGGAGAATAGTTCCCATGAAAGAAGAAATAAAAATCACAAGCCATCTGTTTGTTCCGAAGCATGAGATCCTGTCACCGGATGAAATAAAGCACATCCTGGACGCCTACAAGATTTCCATAAACCAGCTTCCGAGAATAACCGAAGACGACGTTGTTGTCAAGGAGATCGGCGCGAATGTCGGCGACGTGTTAAAAATAACAAGGCCTTCGCCCACAGCAGGCGTATCCTATTATTACAGGCTGGTCGTGAGGGAACAATTATGAACTCCAAGCTTCTGATATCCTCATTTGCGAAGGAAAGGGGTTTCGTAAAGTACCAGCTGGAATCGTTCAACGATTTTGTCAACTTCAGGCTGCAGAAAATAATAACACAGATAGGCGAGATCAAACCCGAAGTTCCGGAATTAAACCTGAAAATAAAACTGGGCAAAATAAAACTCGGAAAACCCTCGGTAAAGGAAGCGGACGGCGCAATCAGGACCGTGTTCCCGATGGAAGCGCGTCTTAGGAACTTAACCTACGCCGCTCCCCTGTACGTTGAGATGACGCAGGTAATAAACGACATAGAAGAGCGGCCTGTCATGGTGCACATAGGAGATCTGCCTGTAATGGTTAAATCGGAATTGTGCTCTACGCCGGGATTGACCGAACAGGAACTGGTCGGGGTCGGGGAAGATCCGCAGGACCCGGGGGCGTATTTCATCGTGAACGGCACGGAACGGGCCCTGGTTTTAGTCGAAGAAATATCCCCTAACAGGATAATACTCGAGAAGAAGGAGGGAAACGTCGCTGGCGTGGCGCGGATAAATTCGGAGAAAGACGGATTCGTGCAAAGGCACATAGTCGAGATGAAACAGGACGGCATAATAACGGCATCATTCGCCAACGTGCACAAAATACCGATAATAATACTGCTCAAGGCGCTCGGGCTGGAAACGGACAAGGATATCATAGCGTCAGTTTCAAGCAATCCGCAGCTTGCCGAGGAATTTTATCCAAACATTTACGAAAGTGAAGTAAAGAAGGTTGAAGATGCGTTGGACGGAATCGGAAAACACCTCAAAGTCGCGCCGGAGTACAGAAAGTCGCGCGCCGAGCAGGTCATAGACCGGTATCTTTTGCCCCATATTGGACAAAAACCTGAAAACAGGTTCGAAAAGGCGAAATACCTTTCAAAGGTCGCAAAGAAGCTGATAGACCTTAGAATGGGAAACGTGACAGAAGACGACCTTGATCATTATGCGAACAAGCGATTAAGAATGTCCGGCGACCTGCTGGAGCTTTTGTTCAGGTCAATTCTGCTCGGTAGATGGGGACTGATAACGAGAATTTGCTACAATTACCAAAAACTTGCAAAGAGGGGCAAGGTCCCTTCCGTGCAGTCCGTGGTCGAATCAAACGTCCTGACGAACCAGCTGGCATCTTCCCTGGCAACAGGCGCATGGGTCGGCGGAAGAACCGGCGTTTCCCAGAGGCTTGAAAGGGGAAATTTCATAAGGACATTATCGCACATACGCAACGTGTTGTCCCCGTTGACAACCACACAGGAGCATTTCGAAGCGCGTGAACTGCATTTAACCCACTGGGGGCGCCTTTGCCCGTCGGAAACGCCGGAAGGGCCTTCGATAGGCTTGAGAAAATATCTGTCGATAATGGCGGAAGCGACATCAGGAATGAACGAGAAGGAAAACAAGGACCTGCTCGAATCGTTGAATATAGAAAACCCGGTTTGAAAGTGATTTGATACATGGCAGACATATACTTTAACGGAAAATTTGTCGGTACTACGAATAAGGGCGAAAAATTCGTAGAGGATGTGAGAAAAAAGAGGCGTGCCAACCTGCTTCCGCAAAAAATGAACATCGTCTACTACAAGGAATTCGATGAGATCAGGATTAACACGGATCCCGGAAGGCTGCGAAGGCCTCTGGTCATCGTTGAAAAAGGCAAGCCAAGGCTTACGGAAGAGCACATCAAAAAAATAGAAAGCGGCGAATTCGGATGGAACGACCTGATGGCAAAGGGCCTGATTGAATTTATCGATGCGGAGGAGGAAGAGAATGCATATATTGCGCTCACTGAAAAAGACCTCAACGAGGAGCACACACACGTTGAAATAAGCCCCAGTATAATACTCGGAATTTCGGCGTCGTTGATCCCGTTTGCCGAGCACAACAGAGGCGACAGGGTAAACTACGGCGCAAAGATGACGGGGCAGGCGATAGGAATGTACGCGTCGAACTTCCTGATGCGGACGGACACGAAGGCCAACCTTATGCTTTATCCGCAGATCCCGCTGGTGCGCACGGAAACATCGGACATCGTCGGCCTCACGACGCACCCTGCAGGGCAAAACCTGGTTATTGCCGTTATGCCTTACGGCGGCTACAATATGGAAGACGCCCTGGTGATCAACCGCGGTTCCGTGGACCGCGGGATGTTAAGGTCAACATATTTCAGAATTTACGAAACTGATGAAAAGAAATACTGGGGAGGGCAGGAAGACGAGATAAGAATACCGGATCCGACCGTGCGCGGCTACAAGTCCGAGGAGGATTACAAGCGCCTGGGAGAGGACGGCATAATAAACCTTGAAAATGTTGTTACATCGGGAGATGTCCTGATAGGGAAAATATCGCCGTTGAGATTTTTGGGAACAGTCGAGGAATTCATGACGGGCATAGAGAACAGGCGTGAATCGTCCATAACCGTACGCCACGGCGAAAAAGGAATCGTCGAAAAAATAGTGATTTCGGAATCCGCGGACGGCAACAGGTTGATAAAAGTTTCCGTGAGGGACGAAAGGATAATAGAAATCGGTGACAAAGTTTCATCGAGACACGGCCAGAAGGGGGTTGTGGGGCTTCTTGTAAATCCGGAGGATATGCCATTTACCGAATCCGGCACAATACCCGACATACTTTTCAACACCCATTCAATACCGTCGAGAATGACCATGGGACAATTGCTTGAGATGATTACAGGAAAAACCTCGGCGATCGCGGGTGAATACTTCGACTCCACAGGATTCACGGGCATAGACGAAAATTATATCAGGGAATCGTTGGGCAATCTCGGATTCCGCGAAGACGGAAAGGAAATATTATACGACGGCAAGACGGGGAAGCAGTACGAAGTTATGATATTCACAGGGGTTGCCTATTACCAGAAGCTTGACCATATGGTTGCGAATAAGATACACGCAAGATCGCGCGGGCCCGTGGCGCTGTTAACTAAGCAGCCGACAGAAGGCCGCGCGAAAGAAGGCGGTTTGCGTCTTGGTGAAATGGAAAAGGATTGCATAATAGCCCATGGTGCGGCCATGGTATTGAAAGAAAGATTCGACTCGGACAAATATATGGTCGCAGTCTGCGAAAATTGCGGGTTCATCGCAATGAACGACCGCACCAAAAACAAGCTCGTTTGTTCACTGTGCAGCGAATCCAGGATAAGCTGGGTGGAGATGTCCTACGCGTTCAAGCTCATGC
>JACOVS010000001.1 GCA_016177205.1 Candidatus Aenigmatarchaeota archaeon | reverse complement strand
GCTGAAGCTTCAAGGCTGGTTTACGACGCAATTAGGACCAGCAACTGGTTAAGATTGGGCGTTGTCAGTAACGGCAGGCAGACAGGCGACATTTTTAGAAAACTCACGTCAAAGAAGTTGCTTGGCTGGTTCCCGTTTTACCGCCGGGATGAGATATCCGATATAGGTGATGTTCTAAAACGATGGGGACACGAGGGCAAGGTTGGCGACAGGTACAACACGCCCAGGATCGCTGGCGTGATAGACGCGTCCGGCGGCCATTCCTGGCTGGGGATGATCACTGCGGAAAAAGAGGACGGGATGTATAACGTAGCCCGCATACGAAGGGACCGGGGACAGGCGCGTTACATTTCAACCTACACCGGCGAAGGCGAAGAGCCGCAGGCGACCGGGGTCAAGGAAGTTGCGAACCCGGCCAATAAACAAAAAATCGCAGGCCGCAAGGCGCAGGAACTTGCTGAAGAGATGTACGGTTTCATGGATCCCGCTTTTGTAGTTGCCGCCGCCGCTGCTTTGTGGGATCCACAGCAAAAGAGATGGGAGCTGGCCGTCAAAAACAAAAGTTGAATTCTTTCTCAAAGAACCATTTAAGCGTCTTTGCCGTATTATTAAAAGCGTCCGAATGACATACATCCAACGGCTTGTAATGCAGGGCTTCAAAAGCTTTAACAAAAAGATAGCCATACCCTTCTCTTCCACGTTTTCGGTAATATGCGGGCCGAACGGATCTGGAAAAAGCAACGTCAACGATGCTATCTGCTTCGTGTTAGGAAGGACGTCGGCGAAATCAATGCGCGCAGAGCGTTTGCACGAATTGATATTCCACGGCGGGAAAAGCAAGGAAGCGGCGGAAATAGCGTCAGTGACGCTTTATTTGGACAACTCAAAAAAGGAATTCCCATTCGACCAGGACTTTGTTACAGTTACCCGCAAGGTCAACAAGAACGGCGTAAGCGTTTACAAACTAAACGACGACACTGTTACAAGGCAGCAAGTCCTTGACGTTTTAGCCGCCGCCCGCATATTCCCGGACGGCTACAACATAGTTTTGCAAGGCGATGTAACGCAGATAATCGAGATGGACCCCGACGAAAGGCGTGCCGTTATAGATGAGATAGCCGGCATAAAGGAATACGATGAAAAGAAGGCTAAATCCGAAAAGGAGTTTGAAAAGGTTGAGCAGAAATTAAAGGAGGTCGGCGTTGTCCTGAAAGAGCGCGACGACACCTACAAAAAGCTGGAGCAGGAACGCGATGCCGCGCTGAAGTACCAAACGATGACAAACGAGCTGAAGAAGCTGCGCGCATCGATAGCTAACAAAAGATTAACGCAGTCGGAACAGTCATTTTCATCGCTGACATCTGAGGTAGAGACGAAGGAAAAAGCCGCCGAGGAGTTGAGCTCAAAATTGACAGAGCTGGACGCGGAAATCGACAAAAAGGAGCAGGAGCTTGAACTGCTGATGAAAACCCTGTTCGAACGCTCCAAGAAGATAAAGATCGTGCGTGACGTCGAGGAGGTGCGCGCTAAAATCCTGCGCATAAACGACAAGATAGAGTACGACAGGCGCGAGCTTTCAAGGCTGGACATGATAATATCGCGGCTGGAAGGGATCAGCGGCGACCAGGAATCGCGCTCCGTTTCCGAAATCATGAAGCTCGGGAAACCCGGCGTTCACGGGACAATAGCGTCGCTGTTGCGCGTAGATCCGCAATACCAGACCGCAATCGAAGTCGCCGCAGGCCCGCACATAAACGACATCATAGTAGACAGCGAAAATACCGCAATAGAGTGCGTTAATTTTCTTAAAAGCGGCAGGATAGGCCGTGCGACTTTCCTTCCTCTGGACAGGATAAAGGACCGCTTGCAATCGTTGTCGCACTCCGATACTTCAAAGGCCGTTGGCTGGGCAAACGAATTGATCGAGTACGACAAAAAATATGAAATCGCGTTCAAATTCGTTTTTGGCAGCACCCTGGTTGTTAACAGCATAGAAACCGCGCGCTCCATAGGGATAGGAAAGACGCGCATGGTAACTTTGGACGGGGATTTGGTTGAAAGGTCGGGCGCGATCATAGGAGGATTTTATCGAAAAAGGCAAAAGGCGGTTTTCGATTCAAAGGATATCGAGGAGTACAAGTCCACCATGGACGCGCTCCGGACTGAGATAGAGACGCTGACAAAACAATCGAAGGAGTTGAGCAGGGAGCTTGGGATCAAGACGGACCAGGAGCGTTCCGAAGCGTCGGACTTTGTGGAGAGCGAGAAGAGGAGAAATTCCCTGCAGCGCGAATCGGATGCGTTGAAGCGCCAGAGAAAAACCGTTTTCCAGGAGCGCGTCAACATTCAGTCGGATCTGAACAGGATAAAACTCCAGCGCGCGCGCGTTGAGGTCGAGCGTGATAACACGAAATCTGAATTTGCACAGTATGTCGAGGAAAAAGAGTTTTATGACTTCCCTGTGGAAGAAATGGAATCAAAGGTGCGCGTTTTGGTGCGTGAAATCGATTCCATCGGCGCGGTTAATATGAAGGCCATAGAGGAATTCGAAAATTTCCGCGACGAATTCGAACAATTGCGGACGCGTTACGAAGAGGTCATCAGGGAGCGCGATTCCATAATGGCCATGATCGGGCAGATAGAAATGAGAAAAAAGGAGACGTTCATGAAAACGTTTGAAGCGATAACAGCGAATTTCAAGCTGATTTTCAGGGAAATGGCGCACGGTGACGGCGGGATCGCCCTGGGAGAGCAGGACAACATTTATTCCGGGCTGGAAATAAAAGCGTCGCCGCAAGGCAAAAAGCTGTTGAGTATAGAGTCGATGTCCGGCGGCGAGAAAACATTAACAGCGATGGCGTTCCTGTTTGCGATACAAAATTACAGGCCCGCGCCTTTTTACATATTCGACGAGGTTGACGCCGCCCTGGACAAGGCTAACTCCAAAAAGATAGGCGAAATGATGCAGCGCTTTTCAAAAAACGCGCAGTTCATTTTGATAACGCACAACGACACGACGATAAGGATGGCTGACCAGGTTTACGGCGTTTCGATGGACCAGGGCGAATCGAAGATTATATCTGTAAGTCTTCCGCCGGAGGAATAATTATGGAAACGCAAACCGAAGAAAAAATATTGAACCTGGTCGTGCGTGATCATTCATGGGAGCAGATAATATTCCATTTGATTGAGTCCGAAAATCTCGACCCGAATGACGTAGACCTGGAAATACTGGCAAAGTCTTTTGTAAATTACATAAACAAACTGGAAGAACTGGATTTCCATATACCCGCCAAGATGATAATAATAGCAGCGGTACTGCTGCGGATGAAGTCGGACAAACTGGGCTTTGAAAAAGACCTGGTTATGCCTGAAGT
>JACOVS010000004.1 GCA_016177205.1 Candidatus Aenigmatarchaeota archaeon | reverse complement strand
TACGCGTTCAAGCTCATGCTTGAGGAATTGAAATCGTTGCTGATTTATCCTAAAGTGGAAGTCGGGGAGCACAAAAATCCGGTTTGATGAAAACAAGAGTGATTTGATTATGGCTGACATGAAAGAAGTCCAAAGCGTTGAATTCGGCGTGATATCGCCCAAGATGATACTGAAAATGGCGACCGTAAGGATAGCGCGCGCCGAATTATACGACCCCGACGGCTATCCGATTGACGGCGGTGTGATGGATCCCCGGATGGGTGTTATCGATCCTGGTTTAAGATGCAGGACGTGCGGCGGTTCTGTGGGCGATTGCGGCGGCCATTTCGGCTATCTGGAACTGGCCCGTCCGATCGTGCACGTTTTATACTCCAAATTCATTTACAGGTTGCTGAAAGCGGTGTGCAGGAAATGCGGAAAATTGCTGACAGACAGCAGGGAAAAAACAACGCTGAAGGACCTGATAAAGTCCGCCAATAAGAAATGCACGGCGTGCGGCGAGGAGCAGGGCGAAATAAAATTTGAAAAACCTTATTCATTCTGGGAGGACAAATCACCGTTAAATTCGATGTCTATCAGGGAGCGGTTCGAGAAAATTCCTGACGAAGACCTTGAACTGGTAAAGGTCAGGATAAGGCCTGAATGGTTGATAATAACTATATTACCCGTGCCGCCGGTAACGGTAAGGCCAAGCATAACCCTGGAGACGGGTGAACGGTCCGAGGACGATCTAACCCACAAACTGGTCGATATAGTAAGGATAAACCAGAGGCTCAAGGAAAATATAGACATCGGGGCGCCGGACTTTATCATAGAAGACCTGTGGGAGCTCTTGCAATACCATGTTTCAACCTTTTTTGACAACGAATTAACAGGCGTACCGCACGCGAGGCACAGGTCCGGGCGCGGCCTTAAAACTTTGGTTCAGAGGCTTAAAACAAAAGAAGGCCGCTTCAGAAGCAACCTTGCAGGCAAGCGGGTGAACTTTTGCGCAAGAACCGTTATTTCGCCGGACAACAACATAGACATCGATGAAGTCGGGGTCCCGGAGATAGTAGCCAAGGAGCTTACAGTACCGGTGAGGGTAACAGAGTTTAACATCGCGATGATAAAGGAAGTTGTCAAAAACGGCCCTAACGTGTGGCCGGGCGCAAATTATGCGACGCGAACAGACGGCAGGAAAAAGAAGATAACGGAGGAGAGCAAGATTGAAATTTCCGAAGAGATAACGCTGGGCTGGATCGTGGAAAGGCATTTACAAAACGGCGACATAGTGTTATTCAACCGGCAGCCTTCGCTGCACAGGATGTCCATAATGGCGCATCGTGTAAGGGTCATGCCTTACCGGACTTTCCGGCTCAATTTATGCGTTTCACCGCCTTATAACGCGGACTTCGACGGCGATGAGATGAACCTGCACGTACCGCAGACGGAAGAGGCCCAGGCCGAAGCCATGCTGCTGATGGAAGTCCAGAACCAGATAAGATCCCCGCGTTTCGGCGGACCTATTATCGCTCCGAAAAACGACCACATATCCGGACTTTTCCTGCTGACAAAAAAAGATTCGATTTTCACAAAAGAGGAAGCGGCGCAGGTGTTGGCATACGCCGGGATAGACGCACAACTGCCGGACAAGGAAAAGATAACCGGAAAAGAAATTTTCAGCCTTTTGCTGCCCCAAAACCTGAACATTGAATTCCAGTCTACATGGCACAAGGGGAAATCGGAAAAAGAAGAAGACTCCAATGTCGTGATCAGGGATGGAAAGCTTGTCAAAGGTGTCATTGATAAAAGCGCTGTCGGTTCCGAGGAAGGCGCGATAATAGACAAACTGGAAAAGATGGGCCCGCCACACGAGGTCAGCGATTTCATAAATAAAGTCTCGAGGCTGGGAACGGCCATGCTTGACATCAGGGGATTCACGGTCGGGATATCGGACAACGACCTGTCAGAGGACGCCAAAAAACTTGTTGCGAGAGCGATCAAGAAGGCCGAAGAAGATGTCACGGAATTGATAGGGCAATACGACAAAGGCAAGCTTGAAAGTTTGCCGGACAGGTCATTGAGCGCTTCGCTCGAGGTTTACATAATGCAAAGGCTCGCAAAGGCCGTAAACGAATGCGGCGAGATAGTAAGTTTGCATGTGCCTGAAAACGATACGATATACATGGCCCGAACCGGGGCGAGGGGGTCGCTGGTCAATGTAACGCAAACGGCGGCATGCATAGGGCAAGAGACCGTACTGGGACAGAGGATACACCGGGGTTATTTAAACAGGACATTGCCGCACTTCAAAAAAGGCGACTTGTCACCGATATCGCACGGTTTTGTCGGTACGAGCTTTAAGGCGGGTTTGACGCCATTTGAATTTTTCTGGGATTCGTTGAACGGACGCGAGGGCCTCATGGACAAATCGCTGAGAACGAGGCACAGCGGTTACATGGAACGCAGGCTTGTGAATGCACTGCAGGACTTGAAGGTAAAATACGACATGACGGTGCGCGACCTTACAAACTCTATCGTGCAATTCCTGCCCGGCGAAGACGGGATAGATCCCGCAAAATCAAACTGGGGCAAATTCGATGTCGATAATTTCGTAACCATGGAGGTTTCCAAGGATGATTGAACTGCCAAAATCGATAATGGAAATGGCTGAAAAGATATTTGAAGAGAAAAAAATACCGCAGCATAAAAGGGAGAAAATACTGGAAAACCTGAAAAAGGCTTACAAACTTTACGTTTACGAACCTGGCGAGGCCATAGGCATAGTTTCGGCACAATCAATTTCAGAACCGGCCACGCAAATGTCCCTTGATGCCAGCGAAAAGATCATAGTCAAGAACATAGACAGGATAAAAATCTCTGAAATAGGAAAATTCACTGACACAATGATGGAGGCCTTCGGTTTTGTATCCTACGACGGCTGGGACATCTGCGAGCTTGAAGGCATGAATGTATATGTGCCGGGCATAAACCAGGATGAGAAAATCGAATGGAAACGCGTGCTCGCTTGCAGCAGGCACGGTTCGCCGGAAAAGCTTTTGAAGATAAAAACCATGTCTGGCCGTGAAATAACAGCTACAGATTCCCATTCGTTCGTAATAAGGAAGGACAACAACATCGTTGCGGTATCCGGCAAAGACCTGAAGGCAGGCGAAAGGATACCCGCAATAAAGCTTCTCCCTGAAAACTGCATCCATTCGGTGAACCTGGCCGCGATCGCCGAAAAAGAGTTTGCGAATGCAAGAAAGCCGTTGCCCAAACACCTTGAACTCGGCGAACTCGAAGGCTTCATGTTCGGTGCTTATTTGTCAGAAGGGAACAGTACCCAAAATTTCGTGTCCATATCCAATACAGACGAGAGTTTCCTGCAGAGGGCCAGACTGTTTGCCGGCAAATACAATCTCACATGCAATGAGTATGACAACTTCAGGGGATTTGCGAAGGCGCATGATATTCACATCAATTCTGTACTGCTATCCGCAGTGCTGGCGAAAACCTGCGGTAAAGGATCGGCCAGCAAAAAAATACCCGATTTCGCATACAGTGCAGACGAAAAGTTTGTTTCTGGCCTGTTGTGCGCTTATTTTGACGGGGATGGAAATGTATCGGTTGACAGGAATGCCATAAGAGTCTCGTCCAATTCAGAGGAGCTTATTGACGGCATTGCTCTGCTCCTTAACAGGTTCAACATATTTTCCCACAAAGGCAAAGGAAAGCAGTTCACTCTGTCAATACAGGCTAGGTACGCACCCGTTTTCAGGGAAAAAATAGGTTTTGTTTCAGAAAAGAAGTCGGCAAAGCTTGATGAATTGTGCGGCAGATACGTGAACCAAACGCAGGATTTTGTGGAATTGGTGGGCGGGTTCGGGGACCTGCTGGTGAACCTGGCCAGAAAAGTTGAATATCCGTCAAGGTACGTAAACAGCTTCACAAAAAGACAGAAGATAGGAAAGTCCGCCCTTCTTAAATACATTGTCTTGTTCGATAAAATGGCGAAAAACAAAAAAATCAGCATAGACGAAGATCTTGGCGTGCTGAAGAAAATGTACGCTTCAGACGTTGTGTGGGACGAAATTGTGGAAATTACGGAGACCAGACCTTCCTCAAAATTTGTTTACGACCTCACTGTCGAAGGAACGGAAACATTTACAACATTTGACGGAATAGTCACGCACAACACGATGAGATCTTATCACGTCGCGGGATCGGCTGGTATTCGTGTGACATTGGGTTTGCCCCGCCTGATGGAGATTTTCGATGCGCGACGTTCTCCAACAACGCCGATGATGGTGATTTACCTGGAAAAGCAATACCAGACAAAGGACAAGGCACGCGATGTGGCTGCTAAAATAAAAGAAGTCAGGATAAGGGAAATGGTCACGGACGATGTGATAGACCTGCTCAATTCCCAGTTGGAATTAAAAGTGGATCTCAAAAAGGCGTCTATGTTCAACCTGGACAAGGAAAAAATCATCGACGGGCTGAAAAAAAACATGAAGGACATCGATGTAAAATCGCACGACGATAAAATTATAGTTTCCCCGAAAAAGGAGAGCATGTCAATAAGAGAAATGCAGAAATTGAAATCAAAGATACTCGACATGCATCTTTACGGGATAAAAGGGATACAGCAGGTTGTTGTAAAGAAAGAAGGAGACGAATGGGTCCTGAACACGCTGGGGTCAAACGTGAAAAAAGTGATGGCTGTTGAGGGCGTTGACGCGGCGAGGGTTGAAACCAACGACATACACGAAGTTGCAAAAACTCTGGGAATAGAATCTGCGCGTTCCGTGATTATCAAAGAGGCTTCGAAAACCCTTGCGGAGCAGGGTCTGGAAGTTGACATCCGCCATATAATGCTAGTTGCTGACGCTATGACTGCCACAGGAAAAATACAGGCCATAGGCCGTTACGGCGTGGCGGGCTCGAAAGGCTCCGTATTGGCGAGGGCCGCGTTCGAAGAGACCATAAAACACCTGACGGCGGCTTCGATAAGGGGAAGGAAGGACAGGTTTAATGGTGCCATAGAAAACGTAATGGTCGGCAAACTGGTTCCCATCGGAACCGGCATGTTTGACCTGACCATGAAAATAGGGGATGAAAAAGAAGAAAAGGAAGACAAAAAATGAGAGAAATCCGGAAAGAGCTCAAAACCGCCCTGGAAAAAGGCAAGGTGATCATGGGCGAAAAAGAATCCGTGAGAGCCGCGGGCGCGGGCAAGGTAAAAACGCTGGTTTATGCAGCCAATTGCCCGGTAACAACGAGGGAAAAATTAAAGCTGATTGCAACAGCCCATAAAATCGTAATTGAACAATTCGACGGCAATTCAGTTGAGCTTGGCACGATGTGCGGCAAACCGTTCGCTGTTTCTGTACTCGCGTTCTGACCGCATGAAAAGGATGTTAATGATGTTGAAACTGGATACCGACGCGATAAAGATAATAAATTTCTTTGAAAAGTACACCAAAGTGCACGCGCGGGACTGTATAATCGAGCCCGCCAACATAATATTCATTGTCGAAGAGGGCAAGGCCGGGAAAGCGATAGGGAAGAAAGGCCTGACTATAAACGAACTGGAAAGGAAATTCAACAGGAAATTAAAGATATTCGAATGGTCTGACAACCTTGAAAAGTTTGTTTCAAACCTTGCACCGCAGGCCAAGTCGGCCAAGCTTGAAGAGATCAAAGGCAAGAACATCCTGAACATCAGCGTAGATTCGAACAAGCGCGGACTGCTTATCGGAAAGGCGGGCACGAATATAAACAGGATAAAAACGATCCTGAAAAGGTATTACGACATAGACGAGATAAAATTGCAGCAATAGTATTTAAATGCTGCACTATCAAATGGTTTACAAAGGTTTGTTGAACAATGGGAGAATTTTCAGCCAGAAAAATAAAGAAAAACAAGCAGAGACTTAGATGGAAGGAGATCAAATACAGGGCCAGGAAGCTCCAGTTCTGGAAAAAAGACCCCCTTGAAGGCTCGCCGCAAGCGCGGGGCATCGTCCTGGAAAAACGCGTGGTGGAGCAGAAACAGCCGTCTTCAGGCCTGATCAAGGCTGTAAGGGTGCAGATAGTCAAGAACGGCGTAGGCGTCACAGCCTGGGTCCCGGGGACCGGTGCAATAGACAAAGTAAACGAACACGACGAAGTTATCATAGAAGGCGTCGGCGGTTCACAAGGCGGTCCTATCGGCAAGCAGTGGGGCATAAAGTTCACGGTTGTAAAAGTCAACGGCGTGGCTTTGAAAGAACTGGTTTCGGGCAAGAAACAGAAGCCGACGCGTTAACGGTGATCTAATGGAACAATCAAACGAACCTCCGGTGAAAGATGTGGTGGAAACCGTAGACATAACGCTGCCAAATGAAGAAGGCCCGAAGGCGAAAAAAGAAGAGGCCAAGCCCAAAAAAAGGCAGAAATACGTTCCAAAATTCCTTTTATTCGGACGATGGGACACATCAGCCATCGAGGTCAAGGACAAGGGCCTTTTGGTCTACATGAATTTGAGCCCTGTATTGATACCCAGAAATTACGGCCGGCATGCGGGCAGGAAATTCCACAAATTCGACATGAGCATAGTTGAGAGGCTAATGAACAAGATGATGATCCCGGGGCACAAGAGCAAGAAGCACGTCCTTTCGTCCGGATCGTTGGGGGGCAAAAGCGAGCGCGTAATGAGGCTAACAAAGGAGATTTTTTCAAAAATAGAGCAGCTGACAAAGCAGAACCCTGTCCAGATTTTGGTAACTGCGATAGAAAACGTGGCGCTGCTTGAAGAGATAACAGCCTATCAGATGGGAGGCATCATGGTTCGCAAGGCCGTTGTAACATCGCCGCAAAGGCGTATCGACTGGGCTCTGAGGCTGATAACGCAGGCCGCTTACCAGAAATCTTTCAACAACAAGAAGAATATAGTGGATGCGATGGCCGCCGAGATAATCGCCTGTTACAACAAGGACGTTCAAAACTCCAATGCAATGAGGGAGCGCGAAAGGATTGAACGCGAAGCAGAAGGCGCAAGATAATGGCCGATCCGACGCCCGTACTCGGTTTGCTGGGTTCTATTACCGCATCAATATTATTTTTCCCCAAGTGTGGTTATCGTGGAAAACAAAGAAGACAAACGACCTTTCATGGATGACCATAACAATCGGAATGCTTAACGGTTTTTTATGGACGGCTTACGGCGCATTAAAACGACAATTAAATTTTTGTATCGGAACTCTGTATGTATAGTGGATTAAATACAACCCCGATAAAAAAAGTTTATGGTTGAATTAGATGTTTTTAAATTGCATAGTGAAGACGACAAAGGTAAAGGGAAAATTAAAGCCGTCATGACCTGTGAACTAAGGAAAGAAATAACAAAACTTATAACGGATATCAGAAGTAGTGGCATAAAGCCGACCGAAATCGCCAGATTAGCAGGGGTAAGTTATATCAGTTTATGGGATTGTGTTTTTAGAAGATCGGCAATTTCATTGAGCCTTATAGAAAAGATTATTGAGGTTTGGTCTACAGTAACTTCTTCGTCAAGCAAAGAAAACAAAATGGAAATGCAAAAACACATAGAAAAATTATGCTATGGGACAGGATCTCAAAAAAGATATGCCAATGCAATTATTGCAGTTTCTGATGCACTGGCTAAACTAATCGGTGCAATAATCGCTGATGGTCATTTGAAAGAACGAGACACTCAATGGGACGGTGTAAAAGTAAAACATTATGAAATAGTTCTAAGGGAAGGTCCAAAAGAACATGTCCAATTGTGTTGTAACTGGTTCAATCAGTTGTTCGGTACTGACCTTAAACCACAAGATGGCGGTAATCATTGGTTTATCTATGTCAGCAATAAAATAATACTAAGATATTTCACAAAATTGATTGGAATTCCCACTGGCAATAAATCCGGAATTGTAAAGATTCCTGAGATAATTAAGAATTCTAATATCGAAATCAAAAAATCTTTTTTAGAAGGTTTGTTCATTTTTGATGGTTCAGTAGAAAGAGCGACAGCTTACATAGAACTTTACATGAGAAGTCCTTACATTATTAAGGATGTTGAGAATATAATGATAGAGATCGGCGTTAAACCCGATTACGTAAAGATTGATCCGGATAAATTTTCCAGGTTGATAATAAGAAAGAAGGACAAACTAAGAATATACGCGTACTTATTCAAAGATAGCACAGAAAAACTGTCTAGATTGAATGGCAAATTATCTTTGTGAGTTGAAACGAGGCTTAAATAAGCAGTTCAATATAAATTTAAAGGATAAAACATAAGGAGGTTGTTATGGTAAAATTAGACATGACCGAAAGGATCAAACAAGTCATGTATCAGTCTGAAATGATTCGAAACATTGCCATCATAGCGCATTCACTTTAAACTCTTCGGTTTAGGTGGCGTTAATTCATCATGGCAAGACAACGTTAACGGATAATCTAGTCGCGGGGGCGGGCATGATCGCCGCCGAACTGGCGGGCGAGGCGATGTTCACGTGGATAGATGAGCAGGAACGCCAACGAGAGTTAACGATCTACGGTGCCAACGTGTCAATGGTCCACACCTACGACGACAAGGATTACCTGGTCAATTTAATGGATACACCCGGGCACGTCGACTTCGGCGGCGATGTAACGCGTGCTGTCCGCAGCGTTGACGGCGCGATCGTTGTCGTTGACGCGGTTGAGGGTACGATGCCGCAGACAGAAATCGTATTGCGACAGGCGCTGAAGGAACGCGTAAAACCCGTTATATTCATAAACAAGACCGATCGTTTGATAACGGAGCTGAAACTGACACCCGAGCAGATGCTGGAAAGGTTTGAGAAAATCCTTGCCAACGTCAATGTTCTCATCCAAAAATATGCGGAGGAGGAATTCCTTAAATTGTGGGGCCTTCCAAACGTAAAGGACGGGTCCGTCGCCTTCGGATCCGCGTACCATAACTGGGCCATTTCCATACCGTTCATGCAGAAGACCGGCGTCACGTTCAAGGATATTATTGATCTTACTTTGGGCGGCAAAAAGGAAGAACTAAAACAAAAAGCGCCTATGTACAAGGTCGTATTGGACATGGTCGTGCGGCATCTGCCGAACCCTGTAGACGCGCAAAAATACCGGGTGCCCAGGATATGGAACGGCGACCTTGAATCACAGGTCGGAAAAGACATGTTAAACTGCAACATCAACGGCAAGCCTGTTGCGATGATCACAAAGATGTTCCCAGACCCGCATACGGGATTCGTGGCATGCGCCAGGATTTTATCCGGAAAATTAACGAAGGGGCAGGAAGTTTATCTTATCGGCCAGCATAAAACGCAGCGAATACAATTGGTCAGCATCTATAAAGGCATACAGAGGGTGCCTGTTGACGAAGTCGTAGCAGGCAACATCGCGGGAATTGTTGGATTGCAGGACGCCTACTCCGGCGAGACAATCTGCGACCCGAATGACAGAATAGAACCGTTCGAGGAAATCAAACACCTGTTCGAGCCGGTTGTCACCAAGGCAATTGAACCGGAAAGCACAAAAGATTTGTCGAAGCTCATAGATTTTTTGCGGCAATTGAACCGCGAAGACCCTACGATACAAATCAAAATCAACCAGGAGACCGGCGAATATCTCGTCTCCGGGCTCGGAGAGCTGCACATTGATGCGAAGGTTGAAAGGAAATTAAGGGAAAATAACATACCGATAAAATCAACGCCGCCCATTGTGGTTTACCGCGAATCGTGTGGCGCCGGAATCGCGGACGTCGAAGGAAAATCACCGAACAAGCATAACAGGTTTTTGTTCATAATCAGCCCGCTTCCGGCAAGCGTGGTTGAGGCGATGAGAAACCGCGAGGTCGAGGACTCCGAAATGAAACGGAAGGATGTCGAACTCGTTAAAAAATTCGAGACTCTGGGCCTGGATAAAAACGAGGCGAGAAATGTAAAACTAATTTACAATAAGAACATGTTCATCGACGGCACGAAGGGCATACAATACTTGAACGAGGCGATGGAATTGCTCAAGGAAGGCTTCAAGAGCATGATGGACGAAGGGCCCCTGGCAAAGGAGCCGTGCATGTACCTGAAAGTTGTGGTAACGGATGCAACGCTGCATGAAGACGCGGTTCACAGGGGGCCGGCGCAGGTTTTGCCGGCAGTGCGCTTCGCGATTAAGGAGGGCGTTTTGAAGGGCGATCCGTATTTGATGGAGCCAAAACAGATCATCAGGGTCGATACACCAAAGGAGCAGATGGGCGGAGCGATACGCGAAGTCCAGAACAGGCGCGGACAGATATTGGACATGGCCGAGGAGCGCGGCGCGTCTGTCATAACTGCGAAAGTCCCTGTCGCGGAAATGTTCGGTTTTGATTCCGCATTAAAATCCGCAACAGGCGGGCACGGCTTTTATTCGCTGGTAGACGTGCTGTTCGAAAGAATACCGAAAGATTTGCAGGACAAGGCTGTTTTGCAGATCAGGAAAAGGAAAGGAATGGTTGAGGAGATACCGAGGCCGGAAACGTAATTATGAGAATATAAAAACTCAATACATGACTTCCCACGCTTTCCACAGAACACTGATTGCTCCGGGTTTTACGGTTGCGTCACTGATTTCCGCCGGTTCCATATTTTTCCTTCCAAGCTGGAATTTCTGCTTTTCGTGATAAAATGCGCTTGCTTCCATTGAAAAAGGCGAACCGTTTCTGCGGACCGGCACAACGAGCTTTCTTCCATCAAACCTCAAAACATACAGGCTGTCAGTTTGCTCTTCCCGCAGCCCCAAATAGCCGGAACGTAATGCCATGTTGAAATGCGCCGCAAACGCTGCGGGGTCATGCTTATAATGCCCTTTCCGCCAGTTTTGCATGAATGTAGGCCTGAGCAAAACGCTGATTGTTGGCGCATTTTCTGCGCCGGTTTTATAGGGCATAAGAATCGGTTTCAAGATATTTTGCGTATCAAGAATTTAAAATACGGATTTCAGCGGGAAATTGCAATAAAGACGGGCGATTTCAGTAACCTATTTAAATAGAAGAGTGGTAAATAAAGGTGATCAAAAATGGCCAAACCTCACATCAACATCATGACATCAGGCCACGTGGACCACGGAAAATCCACGTTAATAGGGAGGCTTCTATTTGACACAGGCGCCATCCGGGAGGATGAAATGCGTAAACTGAAAGAAACGGCAACAGATATGAAAAAAGAGACCTTTGAATTCGCTTTTGCCATGGACACGTCAAAGGAAGAGCGTGAACGCGGCGTTACGATAGACCTTATGCACAAGCCCTTTGAAACGCAGAAAAATTATTTCACAATCATCGACGCTCCGGGGCACAGGGACTTTGTAAAGAACATGATAACCGGCGCGAGCCAGGCTGATGCAGCTATCCTGCTGTGTTCTGTCAAGGAAGGCATACAAGACCAGACAAGGGAGCACGCTTACCTCCTGAAAGTTTTGGGAATAAAGCAAATGACGGTTGCGATTAACAAAATGGACGCAGTGGGTTACGACGAAGCCAAATTCAACGCGATAAAGGCCGAGATAACAAAGCTTTTGCAGGGTATTGGTTACAAAATTGACGCTGTCCCGATGATTCCGGTTTCCGGTTACATGGGCGACAATGTTGTAAAGAAATCCGACAAGATGCCCTGGTACAAGGGCCCGACATTGCTTGAGTCCTTGGATTCTATCCAGCTTCCTCCTAAACCCATTGATAAGCCATTGCGATTGCCGGTCCAGGATGTTTACGATATCAAAGGCATCGGCGTTGTTCCTGTAGGCAGGATTGAAACAGGTACTTTGAAACCCGGAGACCAGATTGTTTTCATGCCGTCCGGCGCAAAAGCTGAAGTGAAATCTGTTGAAATGCACCACAAACAACTTACGCAGGCTGAACCGGGCGATAACGTTGGCTTTAACGTCCGCGGGATATCGCGCGACCAGATCAAGCGCGGCGATGTTGTTGGCAAGCCAGACAATCCTCCGACAGTTGCAAAAGAATTTACGGCGCAGATCATTGTTCTAAACCATCCGACTGTCATAACAAAGGGTTACACGCCTGTTTTCCATTGTCACACGTCGCAGATGGCCGGCGAGATATTCGAGATAACAAAGAAACTTGACCCAAAGACCGGCGCAACGCTGGCGGAAAACCCTGATTTGTTAAAGACCGGCGATGCCGCGATCGTAAAAGTCCGTCCTTCGAAACCGCTGGTTTTGGAGAAGCAGGCGGACTTCCCGCAGCTTGCGCGTTTCGCAATAAGGGACATGGGACAGACCGTAGCGGCGGGCGTTGTTATGGACCTGGTCAAGGCTTAACAGGTTCCGCACCAACTTAAATATTTAAGCCCTGATAATTAGTATTCTGCTGGTAACTATGGCTACGAATTCAAGGATTCACCCGCTTCCAGTTCTTGACCTTGGCAAAGTTTCGACCTACAGGAGAGACTTGGTTTATAGCGTTGACGTCCCTCGCGAGGCGTCCATAATTTACCGTAGCGCAACTTCGACCCGGCTGGGGGCTTTTGTAAACCTTCCAACACAAGGTAGGCCTCTTCAAAGGGGCCAGCTCCCTGTGAACGTGATAGCCGTTTACGAGTTGGACAACCGTTTCGCCTTAACCGAGCAGTTATGGGGACCGTCCAGAGGTAGAGGTATCGTTCCTTACGGCGACCAGCCTGAAGACATTTATGTTGCGTTGAGTGTGCCGGAAAGCCTGCATGTTCCAAAACAACCCGAGCCGCACACTTTTGTTGAAACGGCCAAGGCTTATCTGGTAAAGGGCGAGATGCCTTTAACTGTCAAACAGGAATTGCTCGGGCTATTCGACGGCGAGCTCACCGAGATAAGAGCTCAGAGAGGCGTCAATCATCTGTTTTCTTGGGACGAAGAGTTTATTTCCGACGCCAGGAAATTCACCCCGCTGTTCAACACGATAGCGCAAATGTGGTAGAAGCGTCTTTTTAATAGGGAACGCGCCAAAGATATATGAATTGCTGCGGTAGCCAAGCTAGGTTCAGGAACTGGAAACAGGCGCGTAACAGTTAGAAGCATACCGTATGCTGTATCGGTATGCTTCAGTTTACGAAACGCCTGTTTCGGTCGACAAAAGGCGCTGGTCTGGAATGTATAGGAACAAGTTGTTCGCAGGGGAGTAGTTTTCCAAAAGAAAATTATTACAATTTGCCTTCGGGCGGTTGTAGACGTGTGTTTTTCCTGCGACCAGAGAGCCAGTGTGCGCAAGCACGCGGGGGTTCAAATCCCTCCCGCAGCGTTATAGCGTGGATTACATGCTGATACATGAAAGCCAGCGCAGCCGTCAAACCTGATGTGTGTAAATTTTCATCATTGCGCTTGGGTCTGGCGCTTGTTGGTAACCCATGCCTCGTAGAAATTGCTTCCAGACATCTTTTTTAAACATTGGCTCCCAACCGGGTGTATAGATTTCTTTTGGTGAGAATCTTGTCGTCAGGTGGTCTTCAAATGCCTTCCATGTCAGGCCAAACCTGGGGTGGGGTAACATACCCACTTTAGATAATCTATCATTCAGAAGACATTCCCATAATATCAACTTGCGATCTGCTGGATAGTACCAAGCCTGCGCGTTACCTAATTCAGCTTCAAGCATTCCCTCCCACGGAGTTTCAACAATTTCTGGTAATCCTGTACGACGGTTAAATTTAGCTGTTCGGCTGGTTTCCAGTAGCAAGACGTACGGTTTACCCACAACATAATGCCTTTTTGCTGGACCTTCCTTTATAGGTGTCAATCCACTACGATAGTGAAAATAATCCTCTTCTTTTACGTGTAATTTAATCCGGATTCCATTATCTTTGTCGTCTGTGGCCTGGGTGCCGATTTCTTCGGTAAGAAATTCGTCCCGTCTCGGTGTTGTTGAATCATCTACCATGCATAGAGATTGAAACGTAAACTCTAAATACCTACCGGTTATTGACTTCCTCAAAAAAACAGATGCCCATAAACCACTAAATACATCTCGACAGTCGAAATCCTTATCCGCAAGAAGCGCAAATAACGTTGACCCTCAAAAAAGTCTGTAGGCTGCGTGATTTGCGCGTTTCTGGCATCTCTGTCAAAGACCCCGTATTCGTAGTCGGGGTCTCTCCCGCAGCGCTTGAACAAAAATTTATAACTATCAAAAGTAAAGTATTGAAAAGTATGAATGCGGTTGCAATGATCGAAAAGGCGGCGGGCATAGAAACATTTGATGAAACCGGTATACACGAAACACCTGGTGTTAAACCTATATACGAAGATGAAGCCCCTAAATTGGGCGGCATAAACTCTCCGGACGAAAGTGACCAAATCCGAAAGATCAAACGGTTATACAAAATGGACGGCACAGAGACGGACGATGCGCAGGAAGATCCCGAGGACGAAGAGGAAACGCGCCGCCGAAAGGAGGCCATTTTTTTGCCGTTTTACCAAAGGCTACAATCAAGGGAAGCGCCTGACAGCCCGAAAACAGGAAAAAATGAAAAGCCGGATTACGCATCCACCCGCGCTATAGCGGACGCTGCTCCTGCCAGGCAAACCTTCAACTCCGGGTATGTCTGCATGCCCGGCAGCAAAGGCGCTTGCGGAACCTGCCCGGTTTACAGTTTGATGGCCTCGAATGTCGCAAAACTTTCCGGCAGAACCGTACCAGGACAGTTTTATCTGACAGGAAGAAACGCGCCAAAAAGTTTAATGACTTCTTTTTCCAGATCCGCATTGGCATCAGTTTGATAAAAATGAAACTCGAAAAGAAATGTTTTATTTGCGGGAAGAAGGGCCATTGGCTAATGGGCTGCGGGTTTGACAAGAAGAAACCCTGATACGTTACTTTAAGAATTGCAAAGCCAAAACAAATTGTTATGGAGGCGCTTGCCGGAGCATACATTGCCGTTGGCATCACCGGATTAGTTCATGGGCTCGAGCCCGGCCACGGATGGCCGCTGGCAGTGTCTTTATCCAGGCAGGGGAAACATTCCGCCGCTTACGCCGAAGCGGGCGCTTTAATTCTTGGCATAGGCCACCTGGTTTCGTCTTTTGCCGTGGTCGGCGCCTACCTACTTGCCAACACGTTTATTAATTTTTCTTCCAGCATGTTCCGATACGTGTCAGCGATCATGCTGCTGGCCATCGCGTTCAACATGTGGCGTGAAAAACCGGAACGTGGAAAGAAAATAAAAACGACTGCCAAAACGGGCTTTGCCAGGCTCGCGTGGATTGCGCTGGTGCTGGGTTTTGCCCACGAGGAGGAGTTCATGCTTTTGGGGTTAGCCATCGGCGGGCTTGACCCGGTTGTGCTAATGGCCGTTTACTCGTTTGCGGTGATATTTTCCATGCTCGGCATAACAATGGTGGCTTACCATAGTTTTAGCGCGTTCGAGCGCAAATTTTCAAACATCCAACCGCACCTGCCCAAGATTACCGCTGTTGTGCTGGCGATTCTGGCCATCCGTTTTGTGGCCAATGTTTAATAAATGAAAAACGCGACTATAGTTCGTGGGAATGAAAAAAGAAATCGCAATTCTTGCTGTCGCGGCTTTTGCGGTTGCGCTGCTCTTTTTAATCGGGCCTGCCATCGATATGGAAGGTGAAAAGCAAATGAATGAAATCGTGATTTTGGAAACAACGAAAGGGGATATTGAGGTACGGCTTGATACTACCAATGCGCCGATAACGGCTGCGAATTTTTTGAAGTATGCCAACGAAGGCTTTTACAACGGAACAATATTCCATCGCGTAATACCGGGCTTTATGGCGCAGGGCGGCGGTTTTACGCCCGGCGGATCAGAGAAGCAAACACACGATCCGATCAAACTGGAATCGAACAACGGATTAAAAAACAGGCGCGGCGCCATAGCAATGGCCCGCACTTCTGATCCGGATAGCGCGACGAGCCAATTTTTCATAAACGCTGCCGATAACGGCTTTCTTGATTATGCGCCCGGAAACGACGGCTACGCCGTTTTCGGAAGCGTAATCAAAGGCATGGATGTTGTTGATGCCATAATATCGGTTAAAACTGGCAAACGGGGGTTTTTCTCGGACTGGCCGCTGGAGGATGTTGTCATCAAGGCCGTGCACGCAAATGTATAACAGAGAGGATATGAAAATCGGGACTGCTTTAACCTTATAAATAAGCGCTGTTCTATTAATTGGGAAGACTACCAAAATGAATTTTGAAGATTTGCGGTTCGGGCCCGAATTGTTGAAGGCCGTAACCGAATTGGGCTTTACGGAATTGACGGAAATACAGGAAAAGTGCATACCCGAGATACGCGCAGGAAAGGATGTTGTCGGGCAATCAAGCACGGGTTCGGGCAAAACAGCCGCTTTCGGTCTCCCGATTCTTGAGAAAATAACACATGGAAACGGCATACAGGTGTTGGTGTTGACGCCTACGCGCGAATTGTGCGTGCAGGTTACAGACGCATTACGAAGTTTCGGAAAGTTCATCAACATCAATGTAGCCAGCGTATTCGGCGGCGTTTCGATAGAACCGCAGATATCCGCGCTGCGCACAACCGATATTGTTGTGGGAACTCCGGGAAGAATACTCGACCACATGGAACGCAGGACGATAAACCTCCAAAACGTAAGATTTTTGGTCATCGACGAAGCGGATAAAATGTTTGAAATGGGGTTCATCGAAGATGTTGAAAGGATAATACGCCAAACTCCGCAAAACAGGCAAACAATGTTGTTCAGCGCAACTATGCCGGCAGAAGTCAGGCACATTGTCGAACGGCATTTGAGATCGCCGGTAACGGTCAAGGGCATTGTTTACGTTGATACGAGTTTGTTAAGGCAGGTTTATTACGATGTTAAACCGCACGACAAATTTTCTTTGCTTGTGCATCTGTTAAAACAGAATGAAGAAGGCATCGCACTGGTTTTTTGCGCGACGCGCAGAGAAGTCGACGCCGTCGCGTCGAATTTGAAAGAGCAGGGGATCAACGCGTTGCCCATACACGGCGGCATGGAACAAAACAAGAGGTTAAAAGCGGTTGACGCACTGAAAAGCGAGAAAATAACCGTACTTGTTGCGACAGATGTCGCGGCGCGCGGCCTTGACATAAGGAACGTTTCACACGTTTATAATTACGACGTACCCAAATCCTCCTCGGATTACATACACCGCGTCGGACGGACGGCGCGCGCGGGCGGCGAAGGCGATGCTGTTACGTTATTATCGGAACGCGACCACGGAAGCTTTACCATGGTCTTGCGCGACCGAAGCTTGAAAATTTCGAAGGCTGAAAAGCCCGGTTTTGAGCGGGTGCCTTTCAAACGATTTGAAAACAGGGAACGTGGCGGGTACGGTTCTCATAACCGCCGCTTCGGCAGACGCCCGAGATATTAGGCGTGAAAATATGGCCGCGGAGCAGATCGGAACCATGCTGGTCCTGGCCGGAGGGCTGTTGTTATTGCTGGGTTTGGCATTGCTGCTCGGGGATAAAATACCGTTCTTTGGAAAGCTGCCCGGAGACATCCTGATAGAAAAGGGCAATTTTAAATTTTACGCGCCGATAACGACGTTCCTGATAATAAGCATCATATTGACCGTTCTACTCAGCATGGTTTCAAAGGGCTGATCATAAAGACGTTACGTTCAGGATAAACGGCCCCGCTATTTCCGATGAACGGCCGGCCTCTTCGGCCTTGGCCCAATAATTGACAACCCCTGTTGTTGTGACAGGGATAACGTATTTGCACGCTATCTCCGCGCCAGCCGGTTTTGCGTTGCCCTGGCCTATGCAATAGCGGCCGGTGCATTGGGCGTTCTTGCAGACGCTGACAGTGACGAACTCGCTTTCAAGGTCTGCGACAGTAACGCTGAATGTGACTTCCCTACCTGTCCTTATCGGGTCAGGTGACTGCCTGGCAGAGATAATTTTCGGGGGCTGGTTGCCTGCTATTGTTGTAGTGGTACTTGTGGTTGTGGTCACGGTTGGAACAGTGGTTGTTATTGCCGTTGTAGTGGTTGTTTGGACTGGTAATGTTGTAGTTGTGGTCGTAGTTGCGATCGGCCGCTGGTTGCTGTCGGCCAATAAAATAAATGCGATGGCAAGAAGCCCGGCCGCGACCAGATAAAGGCCGTGGGGTTTTTTGTTTCTGCCTGTGAAGCTGTAGGCCATATCATATTATTTGGTTCGGGCTAATTAAATTACTATAGGAACGGCCTTTTGGAAAAGGCTCTTAACCGTAGGGTAGAAGTAGAAGTATGGAAAGAATAATAATGCACGTTGACTTGGATGCGTTTTTCCCTTCCTGCGAACAGAGGGAAAACCCGGCGCTAAAAGACAAACCGGTTATCGTGGGAGCGGACCCGAAGCAAGGTTCGGGGAGGGGGGTGGTTAGCAGCGCCTCTTACGAGGCGCGCAAATTCGGAGTAAAATCCGCGATGCCCATCTCCAGGGCCTTTCGCCTGTGTCCGGACGGATTCTACATTAGGCCTAATTTTGAGCTTTACGAAAGAATCTCTGCCAGTGTCATGGAAATACTAAAAAAACACGCGGACAAATTCCAGCAGGCCGGGATAGACGAGGCCTTTCTGGACGTTTCCTCGTCCGGCAGTTACGGGAAGGCTGCAAAAATCGCAAACGGGCTGAAAAATGAGATCAGGGAAAAGGAAAGGGTCACAGCGTCGATCGGGATAGCGCCGAACAGGGCGGTTGCAAAGATAGCGTCTGACGAGAATAAGCCTGACGGGCTGACTGTTGTAAAACCCGGCAAAGTCAGGGAATTCCTTTATCCCAAGAGTGTCAGAAAACTCTGGGGGGTCGGGCCGAAAACCGAAACTTTACTGAACCAATTGGACATAAAAACGATAAAAGACCTTGCCGAGGCCGATACGAAGAAACTGAAAGGAAAACTCGGCAATATGGCGGAATTTTTCCAGTTTCTTGCAAATGGTATTGACGAAAGCCCTGTCGAAGAAGTCCATGAAATAAAATCGTTCAACCGCGAGCATACGTTTGAAGAGGATACGGACAGGCGGGCTGACATATTATCAACGATAAAAACACTCGTGCACGACATCGGCGGGCAATTGAAACAAAATGAGGCCACCTTTAAAACAGTGACACTAAAGATCCGTTTCTCCAACTTTGAAACGTACACGCGGGCCAAAAGCCTTCCCGTGAACATGGACGATGAAAAAACAATCCTGCGCAGCGCAAATTCGCTGGCCGAGGAATTCCTGAAAACAGGCCGCAAAATACGGCTCGTGGGCGTGCGCGTTTCCAACCTTAAATTCGGACCAACGCAGAAAAAACTGTCTGATATTTAAACCGGCCGCCTGATATCCTGTTATGAAACGGATTTTTGACCTGGTTATTTTCGACCTGGACGGCACGCTGATAGACGGAAGGGAAACAATAAGAAAAAACGTTAATCATGCGCTGGGGTTGCACGGGCATGCCCCTGTTTCCGGGCATGAGTTATACCCGTTAATCGGCGTGCCGTTGCTTTCGATATTCGAGAGGATATTACCGGACAAAGACAAGGAACTAGCTCCCCAGCTTGTAACGGATTACAGGGCAAGGTACAAGTTAACCAGCCACGAGGATGTCGTTATAATCGAAGGCGTGACTGAAACACTGGATTATTTGAACAAAAACGGTTTCAATCTGGCCGTTGCCACGGCAAAAGCCGATTCCGAGGCCGGTCCGTTGCTGGAAAAAATAGGACTGAAAAAATACTTTGACCTGGTGCTCGGCAATAAGGAAAATATGAAGCACAAGCCGGACCCGGAAATGATCAATTACATACTCGGGAAATTGAAGACGCCTGCAGGGAAGGCTGTCATGGTAGGCGACACGGTCATAGACATAGAGGCCGGAAAAAACGCGAAACTGTTTACAGTATCCGTGAAGACGGGCGTCAAACTCGGCATCGCAAGACTTGAGGACCTTGAAAGGGCACGCCCGGATGCTATGATAGATAATTTGGTTTACCTGCCCCCGATATTGCAGGATAAACAAGTATAACGCCTTTTTATTAGCTTTGCGTGCAAATCCAGAGTATGATAACCGAAGATAACGTGAAGTCCGTATTGAAGGATTGTTACGATCCCGAAATACCCATCAACATTGTAGATCTTGGTCTGGTTTACGGAATAAAAATCGACGACGAGAACAAAAAAATCAGCGTTACTATGACCTTAACGTCGCCGGGCTGCCCGATGTACGCGCAGATAATGGAGGATGTTAAAAGAAGGGTTGAAGGCGGAACAGGTTACGAAGCGGACGTTGAAATGGTCTGGGAGCCGCGCTGGACGCAGGACAGGATGAGCGAAGACGCCAAAGCTACGATAGGGCTTTGAAAGCTTGATTTAAAGCTTGGCCACTATCGCATTTCTATGAAATTGTCGATAGTCCGCTACTCTTCGGATAACCGCACCGAAAAGCAGGGCTATTGGGAAAGGCCGCTGGCCTTCCTGGCTGACCTGTTTACTGGGGTTGAGCAAAGGCGTGAAGTTGATTATTTCAGCCAGCATTTTGTGGAAGAGATGGTCGGATTAAAGGAATTACCGATGGATGTGATATATCCATATGTAGCATTAAACCAGAATACGAACAGTCCGATGACTTTAAAGACAAGGAT
>JACOVS010000027.1 GCA_016177205.1 Candidatus Aenigmatarchaeota archaeon | reverse complement strand
TTCGGGCTGTTTTTCGTTGCGCAAAGGGGCGAGTTCCCGAAAATAGAAAATTCGGTGCTGATATCAAAATTGCTGGAGCAGCAGGAAAAATACGACGGCAGATACGTTACCATTGCTGGCGTTGTGGATGAAATCAGGGAAAATTACACGTCGCGCGGAACCGGTTACCAGGTCTTTGCGGTTGACGACGGAACCGCGGTTATTCAGGTTTACAAGTCGGCTTTTGTACCGCCCAAAGAAGTAAGCGCGGGGGACGACCTGGTATTGAGCGGTTTGTTTTCGACAGACCGCAGGACGCCTGAAATAAGGATAACGCCGAGCATCGGGATGATAAGAACTTCCTGAGACACCGCCGGGCGTCACAGAACGGAGCGGCCGATGTAAGCCAGCGCAAGTATCCCAAGGAAGTTTGCCACGAAAGAGAAGGCGAGTATTTTCCTCTGGTCGTAATGCGCCGCCCCGAGCATTCCTATCGCAATCTCATCCGGCAGGGGCGACGCGATTATGAAGCCTGCAAGTATGGGTGCGATGTGAATTTTTAGTTCGTGCAAAACCCTGTTTTTTGGGTTGAAATGGACAGGGTTGTGCCGTTCAATGAATATTTTCAATTCAATGATCTCCTGCGAAAGGTCGTCCACGGATTTTCTCACGATTCTGAATATTACAAAATCAGCGATCATCGCACCCGACGCGCCTATCGAGGCAAGCAAAAAAGGGTCCATCGTTTTCCCGAGCAGGGCCAGGGTGACTGTTGCGAGCGGGGTTGTAAACAAGGACGAAAAAAACAGGCCGGCTATGAAAGCGCCGAAATACCCAAGGTTGCCGCTGTGTTCTATCAGGCCCGCTATTTCCGGGGTCGTAAGCACGTAAACGGCAAGCGCGGTAGACAGAAAAATGAGTACCAGGTTCTTGTGCTTCCACTGGTATTTCCAGGGATACTGTACTTTGAACATACGGTTAATTATGCGCGGTTTTGTAATAAGCGTTTTATTTTGCTTTCGCTAACCGCGCCTTTCCTTGCGATCTCCATGCTGGCCAGGTTAAAAACAGTGGAGACTCTCCTGCGCGGCAGGCTGCCGGCATCGATTATTGCGTTTACCTTGCCGTTGAAAAGGTTAAAGGCGTCTTTAAAGGCGTAAACAGGCTTTTCGCCGGAGATGTTCGCGCTTGTTGCTGTTACCGGCCTGCCGAATTCTTTGGCCAGCGACCTGGCAAACAAGCCTGACGGTATCCTGAAAGCGATTTCATTTTTCGGGGAGCCGGCCAGTCTTTTCTTCGGCCTTGCCACAAGCGTTAACGGGCCGGGCATAAACGCCTTCACAAGGCGCGCGCCCGTTTTATCCAAGTTGACGTATTTTTTCGCATTTTCCAGCGAGCCAAAAATCACGGAAAGCGGCTTTTTTGGGGAGCGTTTCTTGACGCAATATACCTTTTTCACAGCTTTCCTGTTAGTCGCGTCGCAGCCGATCCCGTAGGCCGTTTCCGTGGGATAAACCAGCACACCACCCCCCTTCAGGATTTTAACAGCCTCCCGCAACCCTTGTCCGCTGACGTGCAAAACCAGGGTTTCCATACTTTTTTATATCAGGAACGTGGATTTTAAGCATGGACGAGAACCGCAGACTGGCCGGGAAGGTTGAGCATTATTACGGCAAGATAGGCGTTGCCGTTGTAGAATTGGAAAGCGCGCTGCGAGTAGGCGACGAGATAGTTATCGAGGGGCCTTCAACTTCTTTTGCGCAGAAGGTCGAGTCGATGCAGATAGAGTTCGAACCTGTGAAAGAGGCGAAAGAGGGCGACGCAATAGGGTTAAAAGTCAACCAGCCTGTCAAGCCCAAGGACAATGTGTACGTCAAGCAATAGCGCTGCAAGCGCAGGTTAAATAACTATCTCCCTATTGTTTTTTATGCAGCCAAGAAACCTAAGCGAAACAGCGGACAGGGCCGAAAGGCTGGCAGAGTCCCTGACAGGGATGCTTATTGATCACACCACCCGCCCTGGAATGTACACGGCAGGCTTCAGGCAAAGGGCTGACACCGTTCTTTCGATACTAGACGAGATCGGGAGGGCTTATAGCGAATACGCCTTCGTTGACA
>JACOVS010000024.1 GCA_016177205.1 Candidatus Aenigmatarchaeota archaeon | reverse complement strand
GGCGGTACAAAAGCCGACTTGTAAACCTGAATAACCGCGGTTCCGTCGTCAACCGCAAAAATCTGGTAAGCGATCCCGCGCGACGTGTAATTTTCCCTGATTTCATCCACAACGCCAGCAATGGCAACGTATCTGCCGTCGTATTTTTCCTGCTGCTCCAGCAGTTTTGATATCAGAACCGAATTTTCTATTTTCGGGAACTCGCCCCTTTGCGCAACGAAAAACAGCCCGAAAGCCAGCATAACCAGGATGAAAAACAAAACCGCAAGGCTGTTCTCGCCGCGGTGTTCGGCCGCTTTTATGTGTTTCTTCAGCTCCTTCATCCTTCCCCTGCTGAACAGGATAGCAAGCGCGATGGCAAAAACTGAAAGGAGCGCAATCCCGAAATTCGGCATCAGCTCAATGGAGCGGAACGTAGCGGTTGTGAAATACTCCCTGGAAAAAGGATACTTCCACATTATTCCGGTTACGGTCAGCGTGTCAAGGAACAGGTGGGAAACCCATCCCATGAAAAACGAGGCCGCGATTTTCCTGTTCCTTATCAGATAATACAGAACAGCTGCCAGGATTAAGCCCGCAACAGGCGTGTGCAGGAATGTCCTGTGGATCTCGCGGTACGGCACGAATACCGTGTCTATATCAGGCAATATCGCGCCTGTTATCGCGAAAAGCGCATACGCCCCTGAGAAGTACGACAACGCGTACGCAAAAATCGCGTGCACTATCGGCATCATAAAATCAGTTAGATATGAATTGTTAAATATAAAAATTGTAATAAACTAACCGATGCGCAGCAGGGACAGCGCGTTCGTGACATTTCCTGAAAAGAACAAAATCGTGGGCAGCAGCAGGCAGCCCATGCAATGGTTTCTTTTAACGCCGAGCCGCTCGCACAAAATTCCTATGGACGTTGCCGTAAGCAAAACCAGCAATCCCGCCGCACCGGAGAATAAAAAAACCATCAGCGAAATGAAGATTATGACCAGGCGCGAAACCAGCGGGTAATTTACCCTCTGTATCACGCCCAGCGCGCGCGTCGAAATTTTAAGCGACGCAAAAGCCGCTATGCCCGACGACAAAAGCATCGCCCCCACAAGGACGAGAAGCTCGTTTATCCCTATCTCGCCTAATAATCTCTCCACCGCAACCGAAGCCCCGCTGCGCGGATTTCCGACCGTGTACAGCGCGGACATGGAGAACAGCGAATCGGCGGCGTTGACAGAACCGAGCATTACCAGGAAGCTTTCCGCGGACGAAACCGCAAAAACCTGCTGCGTCAAAACAACAGCCTGCGAAGCGCCTATGCCCGGCATCAACCCGACGAACAGGCCAGCCGATGTTCCCAAAACCGCGAACCTTGCCATTGCCGCCGGCTTGACCGCGGCGACGGAATTTTTCTGCAGCGGTATCGGCGTTCTTCTCTCAAGGCTTAGTATCAGCGTGCTGGCGCCGAAAAGGCCGGACAAAACCGGAAGCAGTGCGTTTTGGGCCGGCAAAATCCCTGCGTCAAGGACGAAAAACCCGAGAAGGCCGGACATGAAAAATATCAGGCACGCGTAAAGAATTTTTTTCCCTGTCTTTTCTCCAGCTATCATCGCGGCTACAATCGCTATCAGGATGTAATGGATAAACGGCCTTGTCGAATCGTACAAACCGCCAAACGCTTTCATAGACAAAAATAAAACCGGTACTCCTAACATCAGCGCCAGCGCAGCGCCGGCCGACATCAAAAAAACCGCCTCCGGCCCGCGCCCGGACATAAGCAGCCTGTGCGCGGGCAATATTGACAGCGCAGTGTCCTCGTCCGGCGCGCCGAGCAGCGCGGCGGGTATGAACGACGAAAAAATGTGCGACGCCATTATGGATGATATGATTACGGATGCGCCGAGGGGCGAGATTCCGAAATACGCGTAAACCGGCAGTATCAAGGCGGCGAGCGTGTTCGTGTGAAGCCCGGGTATAAGGCCTGTGAAAATCCCCACAACGCAGCCGAACAGTGAAAGCAGCAGGATGTTCTCTATCATTTGGCCAGCTTCCTGATGTCGGAAACCCTGTTGGGAACAATTTCAATAACGCCTTTATACTCGTCTACAACGCCCCTCACGGAAATAATTGACCCTTTTGCAAAAATTGCGTAAGCGCCGTCCCCGAGCGCGCGCTTTAGTCCGGAGAATATGACCACGTCTATCTCCCTGTACCCGTCCGAAAGTTTTACAAATATCGTGTCATCGGAAAACCTGGCCGATTCCACGTAACCGGCGACCTCCACGTACGAACCGACCATTGTGCTATCGACAGAACCTATTCCGGCTGCCACAGCTTCAATCCTGCCCGCCGACGCATAGATCAGCAGCAGCCCTATCGCGGAAAGCGAGAAAAAAAGCGCGGGAAACCTACTTTCCATTTAAAACCCATGGAAACCGTGCAATAAAACGTTTCATGCCTGCGGCGTGACAACAGGTTTTTGCGGTTTTTAAGCTTGTCGTTTGCCGTGAAAAAATATAAAGGGCTGCGGACAACGATTAAAGGTTAGTTTGGAGGTTGGTTGGCTATGGCATTTGAAAAAGTGAACAGCAGAGGCGTGAAGTACTATCTTCATTCGAGGGGAAAATTGTATTTCTTCTCCAAAAAGCCGGAAGGCTCGGTAGATTTGCCGGCGGGCAACTGGGATGTTGTTGAAAATGAAAGAACAGGCCTGCCCATGCTTAAAAAGAAGTAACTCTTTCTGATAATTTTATTTTTTTAACTCCGCTACTGCCTTTCGTACGTGAGGCCCGGCTGGTCCATTCCGTATTCTATGAATTTCCTGTAATTTTCCGCGATCTCCTTCTGCTTTTTCTCTTCCAGCGTCAGCTTTTTGATTTTTGGCGCCTTTGCCCTTAACAGAACGAAAAGCTTGGAAAACACGCGGGCAAAGACTTCGAGCGCGGTGTAAAAAACCGATCCCGCGGACTGCCTTTTGCCCAGCACTACGGCGAATACCCTGTACAAGCCCTCGATAACCGCTGATAAAAGCAGTAATTTTACGAGTTGCGAAAAAACGCTTGAGGAAAGCAGGAAATATTCTGTAAAGACCCCGTTCATCAGCATGAAGAGCAGGGAAAAGCCGGCTAAGAACTCCGCCGCGCCCGACGCGATGCTGGCGACAGTAGGATTGAAACCGTCCTGCATGGCGCGCTGCTTGTCCGCAGGCAAAGAGCCCAGCATAGGGTAATCCAGCGCGAGCCTTAATTCGCCCAGCAACGCCCTCAATTTTTCCGCCATGGAGATCTAAAACGGGTTGGGCACGTAGGTATTAAAGCATTACTTTTGGTACCCGACCCGTTTTATTTACCAGTCCGGCGCAAGATATTAATAGGCGATATTTTTGATTTTAACGCTTCCGGAAGCTGAAAAATTGTTGGAAAAATACGGCATACCTGTTGTTGAGGAGGCCCTGGTCAGGAACAGGCAGGCCGCTGTCACAATAGCGGGCCAGATAGGCCTGCCCGTAGTAATGAAAGCGCACGGCTTTGTCCACAAGACCGAACACGGCGCGATCAGGGTCAACATCAGCACACTGGAAGATGTTGCAGCGGCCTTTGAGTCGCTTAAAACCATCCAGAACGCGAAAAAACTCGAAAAAACCGAGGGGATCCTTGTCCAGAAGCAGGTCGAGGGCGTCGAGTTTATTGTCGGCGTCGCGGAGAACGACCAGTTCGGCAGGATAATAAGTTTTGGTCTGGGCGGCGTTTTTGTCGAGCTGTTCAGGGACGTGTCTTTCCGGGCGCTGCCCATCAGGCCCCGCGATGCGCTCGAGATGATAAAGGACCTTAAGTATGCCAAAATTTTGGAAGGCTACCGCGGGATAAAGCCTGCCAACATTGGAAAATTAAAGAAAATCATCATGAGCGTCGCCCGATTGGCCGGGAAGGAGAATGTGAGGGAGATGGACATAAACCCGCTTTTCGTGAACGGCAGCTCAATCGCGGCCGCGGACGTGAGAATACTGTCGGGTGGTTAACTGCCTTCATTTTACCAGCATGTCATACTGGCCTTGTTTGTTGTTGGCGTTCTGCTTTTGGCGGTTGAGCCGCAATACGCTTATTTGTTGCTGGCGTTCTTCATCGCATCGGTGTTCCCGGACATGGACTCCAGAAATTCGACGGTAAGAAAGGCCGCTTCAACGGTTATACCCGCGGTCTTGTCGTTCTTTGTCGTGTTCAGCCTCGGCCCGGATTTTTTAACAAAGGCTTTTGCAGGCCTGGTAACGCTTTTCGCTTCGTACTTCCTGATAAACGCGCTTCCGTTGTCGCACCGCGGCAAAAAATCCCTTCACAGAAGGCCCGTCATGCTGGTTTTTTCGCTGTTCCTCGGTTCCGGCATATGGATAGCGTCCAAGGCCCAGGATTTATGGCCGCTGGTAGCCGCTTCGCTGCTCGGCTACGCGGTGCACATGATAACGGACAAGCTGTTCAACAAAAACTAGGGCCCGGGGAAGATTTATTAATCCGCTGCCAGAACAAATAGTAAACGGTTAAACCGTATAAAACAAGGCAAGGAGTGGTATTGAATGACAGAAAGAATAGTGGAATTTGAAACAGTGAACTCGAAAGAAACGAATTTCGGAAGGAACAACTTTCTGGAAATAGCGCGTAAACGGGCTAAAACAGAGGAGGGCGAGAACGAATTCCTCTCCATCTCAAGGGGATTTTTCTCGAAAACCGGAGAAAAAATCTACAAACGCTCTGTGGCGATCCCGCTGGACGGCGAAGTGATGGACTTCCTGCTGAATTCGATCACTGAAATGCGCACGGGCTGAACAGGCTCGATGATTCTTTTTCTCCAATTTTTATTTTTTTGATCAAACTTTCTGAAAGTTTGTTTTGGTTAAACTTTTCTATCTTTTGATCAAACTTTCTAAAAGTTTGTGTGGAAAGCTTATATGGGAGCCGTCACAATTAATTATCAGGGGGTTTTATAATTGGCGCGCAAGAAAGCTAAGAAGAAAAAAAGATAGATAGTTTTTGAAAATATGTTTTTGTTCCGGCCTTTTATTTTTTTGGCTGTTTTTATTTTATCCGTATTTTTTCCCGATATTGAGAAAACCGGTGTTTCAAAGGTTTCCAATACTGCGGTTTTCTAATTCCTCGATCTTCTTGTCTATCCTCTTTTCGGCCTCGAGCCGCTCAAGGCCGTACGTGTTGGTGTCCAGAAAGCTGGCGAACGCCGCCAGGTTCGGGTGGATTTTCTTTACCTCCTCAAACATCCTTTGCGCCACAATGCGGTAGTCCGGATGGCCCTGCCTTACGCTTCGCAGCTCGCACAAATGGTAAACTTCACGCAGGTTCATCAAAAAATACCACCTGATTTTGTACGCCAATGGAACAACGTATTGAGCCTCGGCGGGAAATTTTTTCGCAATCAGCTCGAACGCGTTTTTAGCGGCCTGCATGGCGTCCTTGAAGCCCGCGTCCAGGCCCGCTTCCGCCAATTCCTTCGGGGTGTCGAAGCCGTGGTTCGTTGTCAGCGCCTGCCTTTCCTGGGTTAACACCCTGTGCCGGTGCAGGTCCCTGAAAATGCCGTAATTTCCAACGATGTCGAACTTGTAATACGCGTTTTCAAACGCCCGTCCGGGCCTGTGCCGCCTGTTTGCGCGCTCGGACACGTAAGCGCGCAGTATTTCCTTTCTCTCATCGTCGCTCATCCTGCTTACGGCCTCCCTTAGCCTGCTTTCAGGCAGGTGTGTGTGCGGGTATAATATTGCGGATATTACCTTCAGCTCCGCATCCCTGTCGTAATCAACAAGCGTAACCGCGCCGCTGCTGTTTTCCGCAGGGGCTAATTTCGCAGCCAGCCTGCCCGTGTCGCCGTAACTTTTCGCTATGTAAGAGGCGTACGCGTCGCCGTGCTTGTCCGCAACGCGCTTGACAAACGACGGTATTACCGTTGCCAATTCGGCTTTCATCGCATCGGCTATGTTCCTTATCTCTGCCAGCCTGTTGGCACGCATCTTGATCAGGAGATATTCGAACGCCCTTCCATTGCCGTAAATTCCCATGTTCGTTAATGTCCCGGCAGGCAACAAGCCGCGGATTATATCGCAGGCCTTCGCCCTGATCGTCGACTGGTACGCCCTGTCCGACACGTCGTCCGTCTTTGGAAAACGCTCGACCACGAATTTCTTCACCGGTTCGACCATCTTCGCGTATGTGCCGAACAGCAGGTTCATGGTCTGCATGTACGCGTCCGCGAACTCGGACGCCATCAGCGCAGGCTCCCTGTAAAATTTGTATGACCCGTTTTCAACCTGGTCGAAATAAACATAGCGGGTGGATTTTTCCAGCGGCGATAACCCGATCCTTGCGTCTTCCAAAACTTTGGTCGCTATTATCGAAACGTTTTCGCACGCGATGTGGGCCCCGCCCAATTCTGCGACGGAATCGTCGCCGTAATCGACTAAAACGCGGTCGTAAAACTCCTCGGCCTTCTTTATGGCATCGGCCTGGCTTGCCGTTTCCATAGAGCCTACAATCTGGGCGAACCCCATCTCCGGCTTTTTGATGAATTCGTCCAGCAAAACCCGCCGCACGCTTTTTGTCGTCCGGCTGTAACGGGAAAACAGCGCGCCTTTCACGACCTCGGGAAGGTTTTTTATGACAAAAATATCCTTGTCCATGTTGGAAAAAAACGGTTCCAGCGTCCTGAGCTCTTCCTCTGTAAATTCCTGCTGCATGAAAAAACCCCTAGCCCCTGCCCAGGTAAAACGGGAATCTCGAGCAGAGCTCCCTGACTTTTTGTCCTGTTTCCCTGATCTTTTCGTTGTTGCGTATGTCAGCCCTGAATTTCTTAAGGTATTCGGCGCGCTGCTCCTTTTCCGGCAATTCGTAGCCTTTAACTTCGTTGATCACGTCCGCGATCCAGTCGCCTATCAGGCGCATCTCGTCCTCCTTCATCCCCCGCGTAGTCAGTGTCGGCGTGCCCATGCGGACGCCGCTGGGATAGAACGGCGACGCGGGATCGCGCGGTATCGTGTTCTTGTTCACGAATACGCCCGCCTCTTCCAGCGCCTCGGATGCGAACACGCCCTTACCGATTCCGTAAGGCGTCAAGTCAACCAGGACAAGATGGTTATCGGTCCCGCCGGAAACGAGTTTCAAACCCCTGCCAATCAGCGCGGAAGCGATGGCCTTGGCGTTTTTTACGACCTGCGCGCCGTACTCCCTGAACTCGGGCCGCATCGCCTCGCCCAATGCGACCGCTGTCGCGGCTATCTGGTTTTCATGGGGCCCGCCCTGCAGGCCCGGAAAAACGGCCTTGTCGATTTTTTCGGCCAGTTCCGGGTCCTTTTCAAGGCCTTTCCTTGTGACAAGAATCATCGCGCCTCTCGGCCCGCGCAACGTTTTGTGCGTCGTTGTCATTATCGCGTGAACATGGTCAACAGGGCTTCTGTGGGCGCCCGCTAGGATCAGGCCGGATATGTGCGACATGTCCGCGATCAGGTAAGCGCCGACCTCGTCGGCAATCTTTCCGAACGCCTCGAAATCAAACTCGCGCACATACGCTGTCGCTCCCACCCATATCAGTTTCGGTTTTTGCTCGTGTGCAAGCCGTTTCACCTCGTCCATGTCTATGTACCCGTTTTCGTCAACATGGTAGGGAACGCTCTGGTAAAGCATGCCTGAAATGCTCGTTTTCCAGCCGTGCGTCAAATGGCCTCCGTCGGAAAGGTTTAACCCCATGATCTTGTCGCCGGGCTTGCATATCGCAAGGTATATGGCCAGGTTTGCCGGGCTGCCCGAATACGGCTGCACGTTCGCGTGCGGAACGCCAAAGGCCTTTTTCGCCCGCTCAATCGCAATGGTCTCTATCGGGTCAACAAAATCAAACCCGCTGTAATAGCGCTTTCTCGGATAGCCTTCCGCATATTTGTTTGTTAAAACAGATCCCAAAGCCTCTAGCAAAGCAGGCGAGATAAAATTTTCAGAAGGGATCATCTGCAGCCCGTACTCCTGTCTTTCCAGTTCTTTTTTTATCAGCCCTGCTATTTCCGGGTCAGCCCTGGCCAGGTTAGGCAGGTCGTAAAACCAGTCCATAGACATCTGAAATACTCGATAGCTTTCAAATTATAAATATCAATCATTCTAACAAAGTTTCGGCGATGACGAAGATTTACAGTCCCAGTCTGACGTTAGGTTGACGACAACTGGTAGCTTCGGAGCCGCAATTTTGCGTTTTTGTATAAAATCAGATTAGATTAGAAAAGTCGTCGTAAACGTCTTTTC
>JACOVS010000026.1 GCA_016177205.1 Candidatus Aenigmatarchaeota archaeon | reverse complement strand
CGACATTATCGTTATCTTTTTCACCCAGGCGTATGTGACGTTTCCGCCCGGCATGTTCTCTCCGCTGGTTATGTTAAATGCTGTTAATTTGAATGACGTGTTCGACCCGGGCAGCAGCATGGCCTGGAAACCGCCCTCGCCGAACTCAGACGACGGCTCGACAGACAGCCCGTTCTTCTGTATGTTGAAGTAGCCCTGCGCGGTCGATGTTGCAGCGTAATGGGTAAGGTTGCCTGTGGTTACGTTCACCTTTATTCCGAACAAGCCGACATAGTTGGAACCCAACCTCAGCTCTATACCACACACCGCGGTTCCTGTATGTACTGTCGGCACAATTATTAGGTTACCCGCCGATATTGTGCTGTTTATCGATGTCTGATTGTTGGCGAAATAGGTGTCGAGGATTGTAAAGTTGTGTTGGTTGCAGTCATATGTGGTCGATCCGCTCGCCAGTATCTCGCCGCTGCTGACGTTTGTTGGAACTATTGTCAGCGAAACGTTCTGTCCGGGCGGGAACAGTTTCTTGCCCGCGAACTCGCGGAAGAATGACGCGGTTTCACGGTTTACAATCGATGCTGTCAAGGTCCTTGTTGAGAAGCTGCCTGAAGTCTCCTGCCCGCCTGATGTCACCTTGATCTTGTACGTGCCTGATGTGCTGGCGGTGTAGTTATACTGGAACCTGCCGTCCGAATACGATGAGCCTGAAGAACTGGTTATCAGTTCGTTCGGGTCTGTTAATTCTATCTTCGTTGCAGAACTAGAAACAGGCGTGCCGTTTGTGTACGTTAATCTCGATTCAATCGTCACCGCGCTTCCCGGCGCGAACGCGTTCTTGTTCGTTCCTGTGTTGTCCTTTGTGACAACAGAAAGCGTGTATCTGGCAACGCCGAAGAATATGAAGCCCGCCCGGCCCTCGACAGCCAATATGTAATCAATTGCTTCCGCGTTCGACGGTATGGAAAAGTTCATCAATGTTTCGCCGGCAGAGTTGGTCTTTGACGAATTGGTACCCCAGACCGTGAACGGGCCGTCGGCAGCGAATATGCTGCCGTTGATAACCTCGTTTTGAAGCGCCCCGCCAGACCAGTTTTTAGCCGTTACCTTGGCTGTGATAAACCCTCCGGGCGAGAACGGTGGAACCGAGCCTACAAACTCAATTGTGGCTGAAGACGTGTTCGTCACTACAAACTTAACAACCCGCGTTATGTTCATTGTCCCGTTGCTTATGGTGAGCTTGAGCAATGAAGGCCCGAAAAAAGGCTGCGTGTTTACACTGAGATTGAACGTCGCGTTAACTGTGGTGTCGTTGAACGGCACAACCTGTGTGAAATTGGTTCGCGTCCCATTGGATACCGAGGCGTTGATTATCCACGTGGGCAGCGAAATGTCTTCGCCCGGGCTGCTGTTGACAATCTTACCGGAAACCGTTATGTTTTGGGCGTACGGAACAGTGAAATTGGAGGTAAAGAAGACGGAAAACGCTTCAGTATCGACGGGCAGGAAGGACAAAACTAACAAGAACGCAGCCGCAAACACAATTGTAGATTTAAATACAGTATTACTCAACCAAGGCCAACCCGCTTAATAACTATGATTATATTAAAGAACTCGTCGTTCACTACTATATAAATATTGTGTTCGTGAAAAAGGCAGACGGTTCCCTGGAAATTTTCGACGGCAGCAAAATCATTAAAACCTGCCTGCGTTCAGGGCTTGACAACGAAGAAAGCGGGATCGTCTTGCAGCACGTTGAACGGAAGGCGTACGACAAGATACCGACAAACGCCCTGCTGAAAATGATTTTGAAGGAAATACGAAAGCACAGCAAACCCGCCGCCATGAAATACAACCTGCGCGCCGCGCTGGCTGCGCTGAGCCCGGAGGGGGTCTTCTTCGAGGTGTACATCAAAAAGCTTCTCGAGGAATACGGCTATTCTGTCGAGCATTCTAAAATTGTGAAAGGGAATTGCTCGGAGCACGAAGTCGACCTCATAGCAAAGAAAGGGAACGAAAAGATCATGGTCGAGTGCAAGCACCACAGGAACCACCACACGTTCGCGGGCCAGGCCGAAGCCATGGTGACATGGGCAAAATTTGACGACACAAAAGGCAGGAACGGCTTCACAGGGGCGTGGCTGGTGTGCAACACAAAAATTTCCGCGCACGCGATGGGATACCTGGCCTGCAAAAACCTGAAATCGGTGTGCTGGGGCAACGGCCTGAACGGCATGATAGAAGGCAAAAAACTCTACCCGGTTACAATACTTGGAAGCATGGCCGGGAATTCGGTGGAAAAGGCTTTCAACTCGGGAGTGCTGACCATAGAAGATGTCATTAGCGCGGACAGCGCAGTGCTGCGAAAGGTTTTCGGTGAAAAGCGGCTGAGGGCGGTCGAAGAGGCAAGATCCATCCTATACTCATAATTTCTCGTAAAACTTGGCAAAAACAAGGAGACCCAGGACAAGTATCAGAAAACCGGTTATGCGGGCTTCAAAACTTCCGAACATTATCATGTACAGGGCAAACAACCCGACAACAACTGTA
This sequence comes from Candidatus Aenigmatarchaeota archaeon, assembly GCA_016177205.1. Classification (GTDB taxonomy): domain Archaea; phylum Aenigmatarchaeota; class Aenigmatarchaeia; order JACPZZ01; family JACPZZ01; genus JACPZZ01. Next base: position 16,546 of record JACOVS010000026.1, on the reverse strand, counting down.
GCAAACAAGTGCGGCTTGCTCGCCCCGTCTATGGACATGAAATTAATTGCCTCATGTCAAATAAAAACCCGACCAGCGGTCTGAGAGGCGGCCGTCGGAACGCAGCCTCTTCATCATCGTAATGCACGGGTCACAACACTGGCGGTCCGTCAATTCCGTGGCAAAACCAAATTTGCATATCTGGCACGTTTTCGAGTACGTTAACCCGCTCATCAGCTTTATTTGTCGCCCGCGCGCTTAAATATTTGGTTTTCGAAGACGATGACTATGAAGAGCGGCAACCTGGTCGTGGCAGCGTTCATGGGCCTTACAATGGTCGTATCCGTACTAGGCTACGCCTTTCTCCAGGGCTCGAACCAGCCACCGCAGGCCGAAGAAAAGCTTCCGTCAGGATACATTATAGATTATCCCCTCACGCAAACGCAGAGGCAAACGCTCGCCGTCAACTACGGAAAAACCCTTATCGATTTTGTTTATGACCCCAAAAACTGCACAAGCTGCGGTTCGCTGAAAGCCTCCCTCGAGTCCCTGGCGAACCAGTTTAACGACCAGGTGATCCTTTCGGAAATAGAAGTTTCAGGCGCGGATTACGTCGACCTTCCAAGGATTTTCATGGCCAGCCAGATAGGCGCCTGGTCCAGGAAAGGCGCAGAGGTGTCGGCTGAGGAACTGGGCCAGGGATTTTGTTCTGTCGTGTTGTACCCGCCGCTCGGATGCGCCATAAAGCCTGCACCAGCCAACAAAACGTAATTTATATCCTTGTCAACAAAACTCTTTATCATGAACATTTCAGAACTTTCCGTGGGCATGAAGGACGTTTCCCTTACCGCTAAAGTGTCGGAAAAATCCGATCCCAGGGAGGTCCAGACGCGCTTCGGCCGGCGCCTGGTCGCTGATGTCATGGTAAAGGACAAAACAGGCTCCATAAAACTCTCTTTGTGGGAAAAACAAATCGACGCGGTCAAGGAAGGCGACGAAATAGAAATCGCCGGGGCGTACATAACCGAATGGCGAGGTTCGCTCCAACTGTCCATACCGAAGACGGGAAAATTAACAGTGTTGGACAAGACGAAAAAAGGACTGACAGAATTTTAATCCCTGATGTAATTCCAAAACTCGGGCTTCTTTTTGGCATAGTTAACCGTATATAAATTGTACCTATGAAGTCTAATTATGGCCAAACTTGACACGGATTCGATAATTCCCTTTTCTATTGTACTGATCATAGGCCTTGCGATGCTGGGCTTAACCAGCGATGAAGTATTGAGGATAGCTGGTACATTTATCGTAATAGCAGCAACTCTTTCTATCTTAGGTTTCATACTTAAGAAGTGAGCCCATGACAGAACCGCTGATTGCGAATGTTGAATCTTTAGTGGTAACCATATTTACTATCGGCGTAGGATATTTTTCTCTAATGTTTTCTTATCTGCGGAGGGAATTTCTTGACTACGATAAGTTAGAAAATTTCTTTAAAATAAGAAGCGACGATAAGGTCATAGTTACTATAATTCTTGGTTCAATTATCACGGGTTTTAACGTGTTCATTTATTCTAGGCCAGGTTATACGGGGAATTACTCTGTATTAGATATACTATTAAAACACCCTTCGGCGTTCATCTTTGGTGAAATATCAATTTTAATTTTTATGAGTTTCATCGTTTGCGCTATAATGATTATTTACGATTTATACAAAAAACTGTAGATTCTAGAATCCCATCTCAGCGAAAACGCTTCTTATTTTAGCCAGTTCGCCGCGGCCCTGCGCAAACGACGCCGACCCGCCGCCCGACCCGCCGCATTTGCCGCAAATATCGGAAACAATCTGGCCCACGTTTTCTTCGCTCTGCGCCCCGCGCTTGCCTATTATCTCGCCGTTTATCCCGGCAAGGACGACCAAAAGTTTCGGATGGTCCGCGGCCATCGCCTCGGCAACTTCTATCAGCTGCTCGCGGTTGTACGGCAGTATGTGGAACAGTTTGTTGTCGCGTATCTTTCCGCGCAGAATTTCAGCCTTCAGAAAGGCGACTTCGGCATTCAATTTGCCTATAACCTTGTCCTTCTCCTTCCACTCATCGAAGAACCTGTGCGCGGTCGACGGTAACTGGTCGACAGGTACGTTGAAAACTTCCGCCGACAACTTCAGCAGCGCTTCCTTCCTTTTCAGGTCTTCCCACGCCTTTGAACCCGCAGCAAACTCCAACCGAACCAGCCCGTCCTGAATTCTTTCTGTTCTCAGAATTTTAATAGCTTTTACGTCGCCCGTAAAATCGCAGTGCGTGCCCCCGCACGCTTCGACGTCGTAGCCGGGTATCTCTACAACACGGATGTTCGCGCTCGGAACAGCGCCGCCCTGGTATATCATCGAACCGTACGCGCGCTCCGCTTCCGTTCTTGTCATCACCATCTTGTTTACGCGTATTTTACCTGCGACTATCCTATTGGCAACCTCTTCAATCTTGTCCACCTCTTCATCGGTCAGCGCTTTGTAGTGCGTTATATCCAGGCGCGCTTTGTCAACGACCTTTTCCGCACCGGCCTGGTTGACGTGGTTTCCAAGCACGGTCCGGGCCGCGGCGTTGACTATATGCGTGGCTGTGTGGTTCTTCATCAGCTGTTCGCGCCGTTCCCAGTCCACGGCGCCTTTAACAGCCTTGGGGCCTTTGTATTTCCCATCAACGGTGTGTACGATTACGTTGTTGTATTTCTCAACTTTCACAACGTCCAAGCCGTTTATCTTCCCGATATCGTGTATCTGCCCGCCGGACGTAGGGTAAAATCCGGTACGGTCTAGGACTATATTTTTTCCGTCAAACACTTTCAGTATCCTGGCCCTGAAATTTTTCACGCCGTCGTAATATAGGACCTTTGTGGGCCTTATCTTTGACAGGTCGTGCCCGAATTTCTTTTCCTCGTCCTTGTGGCCCATGTGCTTCTTCGACAGGGTTTCGTAGAAATTTTCGGGCATTTTGATTTCAACGTTGCGCTTCGCGGCCGCATTTTTTATCATTTCCGGCGTAATTCCCTGGGACTCGTAAAGTTTTACCATCTTATCCCCGTCAATGTCCACCTTCTGGTTGACTATAACCTCGATTATCCTGGAAGCCTTTGCGCGCGAAGAAACGAACCGGTCCGTTTCAAAAGAGATTATTTTTTCCACGTCAACAAGGTTTTCCATCAGCTTGGTGTCAAGCGGGTGCAAAAACTCGGCGTGCATAGCGCACACTTCCGGCAGGCCTATTTTCAAATTCATCTCGTCGATAAAACTGAGCGCCCTTCGCAGTATCACGCGAAGGTTGTAGCCTCCGCCCACGTTGCTCGGAAGGCCGCCGTCGGATATTGCGTAGAGAAGCGTTTTGGTGTGGTCCGCGATGGAATAAATCGCCTGTAGCGGAGCGACCTTCTTTTTAAGCAGCGTTTCGTTCACGCCTATTTTTTTGGCGATAATTGATCTGGCCAGCCCCAGGTCTTTGACCTCGTCAACGTTCAAAGAGCCGGCGTACGACGCGTATTTCAGGAACAGCGCCTCGTCGTAATCGATCAGGCCTTTCAAATGGTCTGTCACTTTCCCAAACGTCGCATCATAGCTTGTGGGAACGCCCTGCGAGAACCACGTTAATCTCTCCAGCCCCCAGCCGACGTCGATAATTTTTATCGGGAGCCTGGCGACTTTATTGTTTTTCACGCAAAATTCTGTGAACACGGAATTTACAAGTTCCAACCCTTTTGAAAACGTTTCCAAGCAGAGGCCGAATTCGGACATGTCCGGCATGGCCCACAGATCTTCGACATACGTTAGCTCGGATTTATCAATGCCCATGACCTCGGTCAGGAATTCAAAATTTAATTCCATGCACCTGTCTTTCCAGTAGCCTGTTTTCGGGTAACCGAACGCATGTTGCCCGGCCATTATGAACGACGTGTGGTGCTTGCCCGTCACGCCGACGTTCGGTATGTCCGGAAACCGCAAACAAACCTGCGGCACGACCAGCCTGTCCGCCGGGTATTCAAACGTCAGCCCGCCCGCATCAAGCCGCTGGAAGTCCTGTATGCTCGCTATAGTGAAAAAAAGGTCAGGCCGCCAGCGCGAAACGACAGGGTAGCGCGGCATGGAATAATGCGAATTGCGCGAAAAGAATTTTTCAAACTCCTTCCACATCTCTATGTAACCGAACCGTTTCTTCGCCGCATTGGCGCCGATGAAACCGTAGTCCTCGCAGGACGTGTCGCCGCACGTTTCTTTGCCAGCGGACCAGAAGAATTTTTTGCATTTCGGGCACTGTTTCCTGGTGAACCCGTTTTCGTCAAACATTTTGACTTTCCAGTACTTGGACGGGGTTTTCTGGAAATTTTTTATCAGGGATTCTTTAGTAATCATTTTATCGCCATGGTATACGTTTATCGGATGTAAATTTAACCTTTGCCGGAAGTTTTTTAGAAATTGAAGAAATGCCGCGTATGGGTGGCTCTAACAGTTTTGTTCGTTCGGACGGCTCGACAGGGTCGGACCTGCGAGCGTTATAGCTTGGCGCCTTTTGTGCTCCATCATCAACTACCTGAGTATTTTTGTCCGGCTAAACATAAATCTTCGCATCCTTCGCAACATCCGGGTTTGCAGAGCAGGAATCGCACGTGTCTATCCACGTCGACCCGGCCGCGCGCAACCTGGATTTGGAAACCGTCCCATAAGCCACGGCAGCGCCGCAGAACTTGCACTGTGTCGGAACAAACACCCTTTTCTGCTTTCGGCCGTAAATGCCTTTCGTTCTCGGCGCGCGCGTTCTGGGTTTTTTATAACCTATCGCAACCGCGTAGCCGTTCGGCCTGGCAACAATGAGCCCTTCAACCAGCTTGTTTTCTTTCTGTTCGGCCGTAACATAATTCTTGTCGCCTTTATTTTCTGCGGAAGAATAAGCCGGACCCATGACGCTCAATAACTTTAACAACAACCAGACTAATATTTACGCAACGGAAACGCCGCAATTGGCGCAGTGCGGGGCCAGATTTTTTTTAACCTCGCCCATCTTGCCCGCCACCGCCGGCGTTGCGAAAACAGGCCTGCTGTTGGGCGAGCCGCCGCAATAGCTGCAGCTTGATTTTTGGGTGCTTAATTTCCTCGGCCTGCGGCGGCTGTAGCGGAAAAGGCTTCGCGGGCCCGAATAGCCCCGCGGAAGTATCAGAGACGTCTTTGCTGGAATATAGGGAGTTCTTGCGTCCTGCCTGGCGTTCGGCCCGTAATTAGTGACAGATTTGTATGCACCCGGTTTTTCGTCAACCACAGCAGTTTCTGCGACCAAACGCGGAGTGTAACTAGGTATCCTCATCAAACTATTTCTTCGAAAACGCACCTTTTAATACCCGCCGTATAAGGTTACGTTGATTGTCCCATTTCAGCCTCTTAACAGCGCTTTCCGGGCCCAGCCACGCGAAATCGTCGAACGAGTGCTTTTCAATCCTAACACTGCCGCCGAGCGAGCGGACAAGAAACGCGGTTTGCTCGGTTCTGGCGCTGTCGTGCGCCCTGAAATATTGTTTAGGGTAATTATATATGATCTTTCCCCTGACACGCTTCACAACCTTTAACCGCTTCAACCCAGTCTCTTCCCTAACCTCGCGCAAAGCGGCTTCGCGGAGCGTCTCGCCGGCGTCAACGCCGCCCTTTGGAAGTTCCCACCAATCGCTTCCGCGCCTTTTCAGCAAAAGGAATTTCACGCCGTCAGGGAATTTGCGAAAAACAACGCCGATGGCAACCTTTCGTGTCCGCACAAAATAAGTTTAAACAACACGCCTTTTATCCGTATCAAACATACCTGCGACTAAACAAATCAGAAAAGTCCGGAAGAAAACAAAAAATCAAACGTTTCTATCCGAACAGAGACGAAAGTCCTGCGGCAGCCTCGGCAGCCTTTTGCGCAGTGTCTTCTTCCGTCGGTTTCTCTTCCTTCTTAACCTCGCCCGCGCTAACAGGCGCTGCAGCTACGGCAACCGGAGCTGACGCTTTCTTCAGCTCTTCGTCGATATTCACGCCTTCCAGCGCAGCAACAAGGGCTTTTATTTTTGCCTCGTTCGGCTGTTCGCCGGCGGCTTCGACCACTTTCTTCAGATTTTCTTCAGTCACTTGCTTGCCTGCCGAATGAAGCAGCAGGGCGCTGTACATGTATTCCATATTTTCAACCCCTTCTTGATCAAACTTCTTTCTAAGAAGTTTGTTTCCTCATCTCATCCATTCTTTTGTAATGGGCGGCTTCCAATTCCATTTTATTTTTCGAAGCCAGCCTTGACAGCATCACAATCATTTCCGTTATTACAGCCTCGTCCTCGTTGCTTTCCAGCCGGGAGGCGAGTTCTTTTATCCTGGTTTTCAGTTCCCCGTCGTTTATCTGCAGGCCTTCGACCATCCTCTGCAAATTGTTTATCTGCATCTTTCTCACGTCAGATATTTAACCTATGTTTAAGGTTCTCCGCAACGTTCCTGTACTTGGCCATCATGTCGCCAACCACTTCTTTTTCATAAATGCCGTGCTCGATTGCAACGTATCTGGCGTTGCGGAACGCGTTTGCAATCATTATACGCGCCGATTCTTTGTTCGGGTAGCCTATGTTTACAGACATGTTAACGGCTTTCAAGTGGCCGGAGAGGATGCCGTTCACGTACTCCTCGGCGGGTATTCCGAGCACATCCTTGCCGAAAATCGTCCCGTTGTCAAGCATTGAAACAAGGTTCAGGCCGATCTTCATAGGCTCGATCCCGAATTTCATTATGAATTCTGTCAACTCTTTAGTCAGTTGTGTGCCGGCCTTCGCAACAACCGTATCCTCCTTCACAGTGATTTTCCCGTTTTCGACCGTTGTCTTTACTTTGGCCTTCTGGAATTCGCTTATCACCGGCCCGGCAGCGAACTGCGTCGGTCCGGCCGGGATGACGATGTCAACAGGAGTTATGTCGCCCGGTTTTGCAGCGGCCGGCTGCTTGTTCTTTTCCAAAAAATTGTAGAGTTTGAACGGGTTTTCGTTGGTAAAGATCAGCGCGACCTCGCCCGTCAAGTCCTTTTCAAGACCCTTAAGGCCTGTTTTATTCGCGACTTCGAAAGCCCTTTTGACCAGCGAAGTCTTCGCCATCCTTATTTTCGCTTCGCCGCGCAGCGCGTTGCGTATGTCGAACAGCTGTTTCGCCGGCATCTTGTGCATGTTTAAAACGCCGATAACGCTGTACGAATCCACCAGCTTCTTCAGGTCCTCCACGGTCTGCAGTTTTTGTTCGTTGGCCATCTACTGCACCCTCAGCTTTTCAGGTTTGCCCATGGTCAGTTTTATGCTCACGTTTTTCAGGTTATCTTTGCCCTTGGGCAGTTTCCTCTCCAGAAACTCCAACACAGACTCGATGTTTTCAACAACCTTCACGTCTTCCATCTTTTCGTTGCCTATGATCAGGTTTACGACCGGGGAATCTTTCAGTTTTATCCTCACCGATTTCCTGGTCCTGTCAATTATCGTTTTCACGTCGGCGTTCGGCGGTATCGGCTTTGGCATTTTTCCGCGCGGCGCCAGCACAGAGCCCATTTGTTTTCCAACGAGCGGCATTAATGAAATTTCGGAAAGGAAAAAGTCGGTATCGGCGGCAATCTTTTTCAGGCCTTTTTTGTTCTGGCCTATGGCCGGCAACTGGTCCTTTGTTATGACCGAATCAGCGACACCCGTCGCCTTCGTCGTCATCGTGTCAGAAATTACAGCCACCTTAAAGTCCTTTCCGGGCCCGTTCGGTAGGGCAAAATCCTCGGAAATTTTGCTCTCGGGTTTTTTCATGTCCATCTCCTTGAGAGAAATCGACAAATCCCAAGACTGGGTAAAGCCCCTTTTCTTCGCGGTTTCCCTGGCCTTTTTCAAAGCTTCCATTAATGTGTTTTTATCGATCATTTCCGCAACCCTCCCGCCAAAGCGGTAGTCAAACAGTTAATGGGTTTACAACCTGAACTATGCCGGCACAGTTCGGTAGATAATATCAAACTAATTTGAGCCGTTACGTTTAAATAGGTTTATTCCTGCTTTTGGTCGTCCTTAATTTCCACGAAATCCGCGTCTCCCTGCTTCGATTTTATATCAACAATCTCCTCTGTCAGCGCGCGCGAAACGCGGTTCATCCTATTTTCCAGCTCAAGTATCTTTTTAGTGAGTATGGTGTGCTGCTCGTCGTCCTCCAGGTTTCCGCCGGAAACGTTTATTTTGTTCACGCCTTCTTTCAGCCAGTGCAGGGCGTCGACGATTTTTAAGTTGACCTCCTTAAGCTCTTTGAAGGCGATCTCGTCCGTCAGCTTCACCAGGCCCGTCGCTACAATAGTCAGGGCAAGCAACAGGCCTGTCGTAACGCTGACAGAGGGGTTTACATAAATGGTATAGGCCAGCGCAATTCCTCCGAGCGCAAACCACGCCCAAAACAATTTGTCCCACAGGCCCATAATGTCATCCTTCTAAAACCATGCCGTCAAGAGATTTAACCCTATCACTGGGCGTTATGATTTAAGCTGCAAAAAACCGGTTACTTGAATTTCGCGTCGAATTCGCCACTGTCTATGCGCCTGATTATCTCGCGCGGATCCGCGCCTTCGACGGTCACGCCCATGCTTTTGCACGTCCCGACAACCTGTTTGGCGCCATTTTTTACGTCGTTGAAGCCCTTGCCCCTTGTTATCTCGATGATTTTGTCAATGCTTAAATTCCCGACAATCTCCTTGCCCTTTACAGCGGCCTCGCCCTTGGCGCCCTTTTCCAGCTTTAATTCCTTTTTAATCATCGCGGAAACCGGCGGCGTGCCAACGGAAACTTCGAAATCCTTTGTGTCAACGTTTATTTCCAGTTTAATAGGGACCTGCATCCCGCTGAATGGCTTTGTTTTTTCATTCACTTTCGCCATCACGGCTCCGATGTTTATCTTCATTGGCCCCAGCTTCTGCGCCAGGGCGGGCGTAGGCGCAGCCTTCCCACCCTCGATTATGAATTCCATTTTTTCAGTCTTTGCCATGTTAACCCTTCTTCTCCCCGACCCTTTCCAAAACCTTGACGAATTCCATGTTCACTTTTACCGGTATCGGCACGCCAGCCTCCAGAAGTTCGAGCGTCACTTCGTTCTTCGTTTTGTCAACCCTTGCGACGCGCGCTTTGTCGCCCTTGAACGGGCTCGTTAGGATCTCAACAATGTCGCCTATGTTTAATTCAATCGTAATGACCTTGGCAACAAGGAAATGCTGCAATTTGTTCAGCTCGACCGGCGTGTTGATCAGGCCGCGTATGTGGGGTATTCCCTGTATCGCCCTTTGTATGTCTTCTATGCTCCCCTCGACAAAGATATAACCCTTCAGCTCAGGCGGGTGCATGAACGCCTTTATCGGTATCGATTGCGCCTGTATGCGCGCTGACATGAAATCCATAACAACGTTTTCCCTGCCCAGCGTTGTCTTGACCGTAAAAATGTTGCCTGGAAATTCCGGTTCGGCCGGCTCGGTTGTCGCGACAGGCTCTTCGGCAACCTCGGACGGCTGTTCAGCAGACTCGATAAATTTTTCAGTCTCGGTCTTTTCAACGTTTTTTATTTCTTCCATACTAAACCCCTTTTTCACAAAACAACGATTTTCAGTCGGCCCTTTCTAATTTTATTTTACCTCATACGAGTCTGAACAAAACGTATATCGCAAACCCTATCAAGCCTATGACCAATATCCCGGCGCCGCAGATCTTTACCGAGGCCCAAAACTCCTCGCGGTCCGGCTTTTTGCTTACGCTTATTACCCTAAGGTATTGGCTTAACCTGTTCTTAATATCCGACCCTAAACCCACAAAATCACCATAAGAAACTTAGATCAATTATTGCGTAGTGTATTTAAAGACGTGTTTCGGCCTATAGACCTTCAACTCACAAACTCTATCCCAAGTATCTGCTCTATCTCTTTCCTGTTTTCCGTGACAGACCTCCTGCCCGGGCCGTAGATCTGCGGGCTCTTGACGCCCGTGATAACCAGCAAAGCCCGCACGACATCGCCCATCTCCTTGACGACCTGCGCGCCCCAGATTATCTTTGCGCCCGGGTTTAATCGCGACGACACGGCCTCGACAATTTCCTGGCATTCACGTATCGTCATGTCCGAACCGCCCGCGACGCTCACGAGCGCGCCTGTCGCGCCCGTAATGTCTACGTTCAGCAGCGGGTTTGTCAGTGATTTTTCAACAGCTTCAATCGCTCTATTTTCGGAATCGGATTCGCCCATACCGATCATTGCCAACCCGCCTGAAGACATCACCGCGCGTATGTCGGCAAAATCAAGGTTAACAAGGCCCGGGCGCGTAACCAGCTCCGCAATCCCCTTTACGGCATTGACAAGTATCTCGTCCGCGACTTTGAACGCGGTTGTTATGGAAACATCAGGGACAATCTCCAGGAGTTTGTCGTTCGGGATGACGATCAAAGTGTCAACAACCGATTCCAGGTTTTCCAGCCCTTCCTTGGCGTTGTTCATGCGGTGTTCGCCTTCCATAGTAAACGGAAGCGTGACTATAGCTACAGTCAGCGCGCCGATTTTTTTCGCTACATCGGCTACGACAGGGCTCGCTCCTGTCCCTGTTCCGCCGCCCAACCCGCATGTTATGAAAACCATGTCAGCATGGTCAAGAACTTTTCTGACGTCGTCCTTGTTTTCTTTAGCCGCTTCAGCGCCGACTTTCGGATTCGCCCCTGCTCCGAGGCCCTGGCTGACCTCCTTGCCGATCAGGACCTTGGAGTCGGCATCCGTGTACAGCAAATCCTGCGCGTCGGTGTTGATCGCAACAGTCTCGCAGCCGGTTATTCCTATCTGCATTATCCTGGAAACGGTATTACCGCCCGCGCCGCCCACGCCGACGACTTTGATGTCGGATTTCCTGGATTCAATAATTCTCCTTAGCTCCTCGTCAACATCCTTGCTTTTAGTGCTTCTCTGGACAGAATCGGAGACAGGCAGGGCCATAGAACATCACTAAAATATACTTGATGCCCGAAGATATTTAAGCCTGTGCAGCTATTTGTTCAGAAATTAGGCTACACAACAGCTGTTTCAGCATTCTTCGCGGCAGAATCCGATTTATTGTAAATTTCCTCAAACTTCACGGAAACCAGTTTGACCCACTTCATAATTTCCTTGGAGACGCGCTCTTTGATCTCGGAAGGGACGGCATTCTTTGGCGGGAGGGTGACAACAGCCTGCGAGTCCTTTACCGAAACCCGCAGCATATCGGGCTTCACGCCAGCGTAATACTGGACCAGTGCCTTTGTCCTGTCCTCGTCCCCCTCGACCGGCCCTATGCACGTCATGTCGTAAACCAGGTTTTTGCCTGCAAGGGGGTGGTTAAAGTCAACCTGCACGCGCCCGCCGGACGACGACAAAACGCGGCCGCGCAGGCCGTTGACATTCACAGTTAAACCAGGAATGGGGTTCATGTCATTCTTGATAAATTCCGATTCGCTGAAAACTTTTATCAGCCTTGAATCGCGCGGCCCAAACGCTTTCTGTGAATCGAGCTCGATCTTCTTCGTTTCGCCCGTGTTCATATTTTTAATTTCGTCCTCCAAGGCGGGAAGTATCATCTTCTCGCCAATGATGACCGTAACCGGGCCGTAGATGATGTTTTGAAGTTCAATCTTCTCCTTTTTTGCCACAGCCTCGTCCGTTAAATCGAAAACCTCGTTCGTCTCTTTGACGCGCCCGACGTAATTGATTTTTACAAAATCCCCGTTCTGCATGCAAATCACTCCTCTTTATTCAGCGGTTGAATTTATATTCTTTAGTCACTCCAGGTAAATCCCGGGCCTGCCCTGTTTTGCTTTCGCCGCCTTTTCGTTCGGGTCGTGCACATCTTCGTCGTCGGGCCCGTAAACGATTATTTTTTCAAATCCCAGAGCGCTTTTCAGGTAATTCACAGACTCGTTTATGTATTTTTTCTCGTCGCTGGTTTTTGCGTAAACAAAGGCCCTTTTCTTGCTGCCGGCGATGTTGATTAGCTGGTTAAGGTCTTTCACCAGGCCGGAAAACATGAACTCCAGTTCGGAATGGCGCCTGTCCGCGCCTTTGGGAACAGGCCACGGCTGCGTTGAAACCATGCCTTCGAAGCCCAGCGATTTCCACAGTTCCTCGCAAACATGCGGTATCACCGGCGACAAAGCTAGGATCCAGTCTCTCGCAACCGCCCGTATCGCGCCGTAATCCCCTGTCCTGTTGATCAGATTTTCCGCGTTCCTCAGGTTATCGAAAAACATTTTTTGCACGAAAGCGCGGAAGCCGTAGCTTTTCATTATCTTCTCCGACGATGCCAGGTTCTGGTAAAACTCATTCACGAACCACTCGCCCGTTGACGACCCGGCCAGCGGTCTGGATGGGGTCTTTACGATCACTGTAAATCTCTCTAGCCTGTTTTTGACGTTTTCAACCTCGTCCTCGCGCCAGTCCAGGGTCGAAGCCGCGTCCGCGGAGTACGACAGGTACAACCGTATCGTGTCCGCGCCGTGTTTCCTTATCGCGGAAACGAGTGGTATGACATTTCCGAGGGATTTGCTCATCTTCCGGCCTTCCGCGATCAACAGCTCGTTAATCGAAACCCGTCTGGGCCACATGGTTTCCGGGAAAATCGCGGCGTGGTGGAACAGGAAAAACGTCAGGTGGTTTGGGATGTGCGCGGGCGCTGTCCGCCGTTCATCAAGCGGATACCAATAAGAGAATTCGCTGCGCATTGCGGCCAGGATTTTTTTGCCCACGCCGGAAGATTTTGACACCTTGCCCTCTTCGCCCTTCCCAAGAAACACGTAATCAAACAACTCTTCTGTTAAACTTTCCGGCGTTATTTTATTTTTCTTTATTTCGTTCACTATGGTATAGAAGGCCATGTATATTGTGGAATCGGACAGGGATTCTATGATCCATTTTTCATCGTACGGTAACTTCGTTCCTAATCCTCTGTGGCGTGCGCAGGCCCATTCATGCAGCCACGATATCGATTCTTCGAATTGTTTGCGGTACATCGCCGGTATTATTTCCATCCGGGCAAGGAGTTTTCTGGTAATCTTTTTCCAATCCGCGTTGGAATAGTCAAGGAACCACTGGTCTTTTATTACCTTTACCACGACATCCGAGCCGCAGCGGCATGTTATAATTCTGGCGGCCCGCCCCTTCATATCGGTGCTCACGTTTTCATACATCGAAGAACCGAACCCCCTTTTGGAGAGTTCGTCGGATATTTTTTGCTTTGCCTCGCCCACCTTCAACCCTGAAAAAGCGCCGCAGTTCCTGCCGGTCACGCCCTTGTAAAATTCCTCGGCATAGACGTCCCTGGTGGCTTTTTCAAGCCTTTCGGTTTCGTCAAGCGATCTTATCACCATCCGTTCGCACACTTCGACAGCCAGGGCCTCTTTGCCGTTTGTGGTTATCACGGAAACTGGCCTTATCATTTTCGCATCAACCAGCATTTTCAGCGCAACGTAGTCGTATGGGGCGTGCGCAGGCACGGAGTTGACTATGCCGGTTGCCACGTTTTCATCTACAAACGGGGCCGGCAATATCTTGACGACCTTCCCCGAAAGCGGTATTGTAACGTCCTTGCCCAGAAGGTCCTCGCCCTTCAATTTTTTTATGATGCCAACTTCCATGCCCTGGTTTTTTAGTTTTTCGGCGGCCTTTTCGGATATGTACCATATCTCGCCATTAACCTCGGCTTTAATGTAATCCGATTCCCTGTTGACCCAGACGTTTGTTACCCCGAACAGCGTGTCCGGCCTTAACGTCGCTGCGACAACAAAACCGTCTTCGAGTTTTTCCTTTATCAGGAAGAATTTTTCTATCGTCATGGACAGCTCATCGCCGCCCCTGACATCGTCCGTTGTAACCGGGTTCCCGTCGGCCGGGCAGTAGAAAACCGCGTGCTCGCCCTTTTTCAGGTAACCGAGTTCGTTTAAGTGGTGGTATTGCCATCTTACAAACCGGTTGTAGATCTTGTCCCCTGTTGTAAAGTCGCGCCGCCAATCGATGGAGCAGCCAAGTTCATTCATGTCCTTGCTTATCACAGAGGCGTAATACCCGGCAACATTGTTCGGGTCCTTGAAACCCGCTACAATATCCTTCGCCCTTTTCGGGTCGTGAAGTGAAACGTAGTCTTCGTGTTCCTTTATCACGGCCTTCTCACCGTTCTCAATCCTCTTGGAAACGGCCAGTATAGGCGTCCCTGTTATGTGGAAGCCCAACGGCCATAAGACATTGAAGCCCTGCATCCGCATGAAACGGGCCGTAATGTCTCCCAGTGTGTACGTGCGGCCGTGCCCGACGTGCAGCGTGCCGCTTGTGTACGGGTACGGCACGGTGAAAAAGAACTTCTTTTTGTCGGTTGCCGCAGGCTCAAAGAGCCTTTTTTCCCTCCATAAACGCTGCCATTTGGCCTCGTCGGCTATCATCATACTCAGATTGCTGGTGACAGCAATTTATACCTTACCCCCCAACCCGGCCGCCATCTTTCCGAACTCGGTTATCAGGATGGGCAGGCTTTGCCGTTCTTTTGTGCCAGCGGTAATCAGCCCGCGCGAGCGCAGCTGCATCATGTTCCATTTAACTGTGGAGTATGGAATTGCCAGTTCTCGTGAAACGCGGTCAACAGCCGAAGTAAACGTGGTGCGCCCGGATATTTTCAGTATCTCCCGCAGTATCATCCTCTTCTTTTCAGTTAATCGCAGGCCTGAACGAACCATGCTTTCAAGGTCTGCCACCCTGCCTCTCAACGCGCTTAATTCCTCAACACTCTGACCCGAGACCTGCAATTTCATCACCCCAGACCAGCGGGACGTCCCGCACTTTGTACGGGCCGTAATCCCAGAAACCAGGCAACGTTTGACTCCCGGAAGGAGCCACCAAAGAACGGAAAAAAATTCACGACCAGGGAGAAAAACATTGGAGTTTATAGGCACAGATTTATAATGTGGCCTACAAAAAACGGCTTCCAGGACATCGTATATGCTGTTTTTCCCATTCTGATCTGAAATAATTTATCCTGACCAACTTATATATCTTGTAGTCAAATGGACCACGTTGCAATAATGAAAAAATCCTGGGGATTGACAGGGAAGATACCCGACGGAAGCAAAACAATAGAGTCCCGGTGGTACAGGTCCAGGCGCCGGCCTTGGGGCAGGATAAAAAAGGGCGATACTGTTTACTTCAAAAATTCCGGCGAGCCGATAAAAATAAAGTGCGCTGTGCGCAAAGTGGTGCAGTTCGCAGCCCTTACCCCGGTTAAAGTGATGCGCATACTTAACAAATACGGCAAGGCCGACGGCATAGAAAACTCGCAGAAAAAAAGGTTCTACAGGCTTTTCAAGCGCAGGAAATACTGCATACTTGTGTTTCTTTGCCGACCTGAAAAGGTCGGACCGTTTTATATAAAAAAGGCCGGCTTTGGTGCGATGTCCGCATGGATATCCACAACGGACATCGGAAGGATAAAGAAAAGGAGCTAATAAAAGCTTATGCGCTATTGAGTAAAAGGGCCTGTAGCTCAGCTTGGACAGAGCGGTTGCCTTCTAACAAGCTTTTGGAAAAAGCTTGACCAAAAGAGAATGGCGGAAGAAGACAGCAAAAGGTCGTGGGTTCGAATCCCATCAGGCCCGCATTTATTTGTTTCGGAGGCGTAGGGAAATCATGACACGTCTGATCTGCGTAACATCGGGCAAGGGCGGCGTCGGCAAGACGACTCTGGTTTCAAATCTTGCCGCCTCGCTCGCGGGGCTGGACAAAAAGGTCATGGTAATCGACGGCAACGTCACAACGCCGAATATCGGGTTCCATTTGGACATGCCCCTGGCAAAGACAACGCTGCACGATGTCATGCGCGGCACCGCGAGGATCCGCGACGCAGTCTACAGGCACGACGCGGGTTTTTACGTCCTGCCTGCCGGGATATCCTTTGACGAAATGAGGGGCGTCGATCCTGCGACGCTGGGCGAAGTAATTGCAAACCTGGACGGCACTATGGATATGATCATACTGGATTCGGCTGCAGGGCTGGGCCGCGAAGCGCAGTCTTCAATGGACGCGGCCCGTGAGGTACTCCTTGTGACCAACCCGGACCTTCCCGCTGTCGCGGACGCGTTGAAAACCTTAAAAATAGCCCGGACAAAGGGCAAGGAAATAACCGGCGTTGTTGTCAACCGCGTAAGGAACCACAGGCATGAAATGACGACAAAGGAAATCGAGGACATGTTATCGGTGCCTGTAACCGCCACGATTCCGGAGGACCTGAGCGTGCCGGTTTCAATCGCGCTCCGCAGGCCTGTCGTCCACACGAACCCGCGCTCGCCGGTTTCCGAGGAAATAACAAGACTGGCGCACGCTTTAGTCGGATTGCAATACCAGAAACGAAACAACAGCCTGGTGTCAAGGATTTTCGGGTTTATTTTCGATTAGCGAATAAACTGACATACACCTGATGTGTATGTCTAGTTCTACACGAGCATCTCAAAAACCGCAACCGGGTTTTCCAAGTACCAATT